>NZ_CAJMXD010000100.1:0-8719 GCF_905219685.1 Barnesiella sp. CU968 | reverse complement strand
CCATTTACTCTCGTCATCGGGTTCTTCGTCTTCGCTTTCAAGGTACTCCAGGGTGTTCACTGCAAGAAATAGCGAGCAGCAATACCTGTCGGTGACCAAGGCGGCAGTGTATATGTGCTCATCATCTATGCGGCCAAGAATTTCGCGCAGGTCAGTTGCAACCGCATCTCTGATTCTTTCAGTCACTTCCTGCCAAAAGGGGGCTATGGGTGTCGCCTGCTCTTCTTTTTTTCGCTCGTTGGCTTCAAAGTCCGACGAGTTGATATAGCTGATATACTCTTTAGCTTCTTCCGAACCGAGTTTTGCGGCATCCTCAAGATATTGGTATCCCAGCTCTATATCCGTTTCGGTGCCACGACCGAAGGCATACGCCACGCCGAGTGCGGTGAGCACCTTGACAGTTATTGACTCCCATAGATTGTCGATGTCTTCCCCGGCTTCATGAAGATACTCAAATGCCACATCGTCGTCTTGAACTGTTCCCAGCCCCTCCTGATAGCATAAACCGAGGTAGGCGGCGGTCTGCGTCCGGGTGGTCTCGCTGCATTTCGGGTTTTGGTATGCCTTTTCAAACCATTCCACAGCCTTGGCGTAGTCCTGCTCCACATTACCGAAGCCTTCAAACAGATAATATCCTACCTCAAATTGTCCTGCGGGATGTCCGCATTTGGCAGCCATTTCATAGAGTTGATATGCCAGGTCGATATTCTCATCCACTTCTTCACCGGCTTCGTAGATATGCCCTGCATTGTATGCGGCTTGAGGGTCGCCCCTGCGGGCAGCCTCCACATATCGCAACAGCCCACCGTATGAGTCGCCCTTCTCGGTGCGGAGATAATAACCATAGTTGTTGCAGATTACGGGTGAAATATCCGCCAGCATCAGGTAATATTTCTCAAAGACATCCTGTGCAATGTCGCAAAGTCCTGATTTGCGGATATTGCAGTAATTGCCCCATCCGGCACAAAGCCCGCCGTCGAAACTGCGTTCGTACCACACTTTTGCTATCGGCCACGCCCATGCGTTATAATCTCTTTCATCTTTGAATTGCTTGGCACAGTCGGGCTCGACGCGCAGATAGTCGCCCCAGAAATACACGTTGGCGACCATATAGCAGCAGAAAGCATCGCCACGCTCTGCCTGGCCAAGAATCTCTTCAAACGCCTCCTTAAACGAGGCAAACGGCATATGCCGTTCCACCGAGGGCGTGAGGTTTGAGCTTCGCGCAGCACATAGAACACCTGTGGCACTGCCCATCATCGCACTTTTTTGCATCAACTTCGATGCGTTGGCATCGTCAACTTTGAAGCCTGCTTGTGGCCACACATACTCCTCGCCCATGAAGCAACGGGCTATGAATGCCAGTGCATCTGCATCGCCCTTTTGCGCCTCCAGTATAAGTATTGAGTATCCCCGGCGTATTTCATCGCGATCAAAACTTGACCAAATCAGCTTGACTGCTGTTTTCACCTGCCTGCTATATTTACCTTTCATTTCTTATCTTCGTCTAAAAATCTAAATACCAGTCTCTCGAAGTGGTCGTTGACATCAAACTGCTCGCATTCATCCAGAGGGTCTGGCANCCTGTCGTTATCGATCAGACTCCAGAGCCAGTTCCGCAAGAGTCCGACATCAAAAATAACACCTCTGTAACCAATAGGCACTGGCTCCGACCACCTTACATATTCAACTTTGTATCTGGCTGTCGGAGCTGTGCCATTATCACACCTGTGGATGTTGACATATCCGCCATCTCCGTTTGTGAAATCATAAAGCATCCATTGTGATTTGCCCTCTATGATGTTTTCCAATGCGCCAACCACATCCTGACATCCGAAATATCGGAAGTTCTCGCCATCCACACATAGTTTCTCTTCCGCCTCTTCTTGCTCCGGATGAATTTTCTGGCAGTGCCAGCCAGTCATGTCGGGTAGCGAGGCAGTGCGGAAGAAGTCACACATGATATCGGCGGCCATGTCGCAATCAACGTTCGACCGCCACATACGTAGCAGACATCCGTTGACTCTGAAACACACTGCAATGCTGCTATCCTTGAAATAATCAATGGAATACGCCTCTGCATAGCTGACTAACACCACCGGCACGCATTTTTCAAGGTATACACATTCATTGTCCTCAATGTCGTCTATAGCATCAAGGATCTTTTCCTCAGTCACGTTTGATGTGCGTATATCCCCGTTCTTTGTGCCCAGCACATATTGTGGCTTGCGGGCTTTAAGTCCGGGAAAGATGTCTCGTGTATCGTTGCTCATTTTCAATTAACGGTTTTTATGTTCAGCGGTCAGTTTGCCGCTCTCGATTGATATGTATGGCATCGTAATATGATTCCGTCAGAAATTAGATATTGACATCCCCTTGATTCCACATTTCATGACGCTACGTTTAACCTTTTCGATAGTTGCGTCCGTAACGCCATCTCCTACTGATATGTGAAGTTCAGAGCCGTTTTTGAGTCGGTTTATCTGAACGGAATCAATACTTATTTTAGTATGTCGGAAATGCTCGATTCTACAAACATTGTCGGAGTAAACTCGACAATCCGGTAGTCGGCAATTCCGTTGATGTTGAACGGATCTTGAGCGATGATGGAGTCTACCAACGCGCGATTGTCAGACTTTATCATGATCACATCGCCAACGCGGGGAGTCTGCGGACCGGATGCGATGATACAGTAATCCTCGTTGCGACTGCCATCAGCATTAGTACCTTTGTTGTCTGTAGTCAGCGGCATTCCGCAGCTTTGACAAAATTTATGTTCCATATTCTTATCTTATTTTTGTTTAATCAAACCTTCCAAGACAATCTTAGAGACCTCAGCAATGATGGCTGTGGTCGTTGCTATGTCGTAATTGGAATCAGCAACAAACACGGCAACAGAATATCTTGTACCATTAGGCAAATTCACATATCCACAATCATTTACTGCGGATATGCGACCTTCGGGTGTCGGAAATCCCGTACCTGTCTTATGTCCTATCAGGGCATTAGTAGGCAAAAGGGGTAAAGCAAGCCTGTCAAGCCCCGTGCGACACTGTTCAAGCATGACGGATATTTCAGAATATGACTGTGATGCGTTTCTCAATTCGTGGTAAAACCTATCAAATAGCTGCGCCATTGCCAAAGGTGTGGTACGGTTAAGATAGCTTAGGTATGGATCACGGTGCATATCTTCTTCCGTGGCTCCGATTACAATCTCATCAGAGATACCCATTTGCCTCATTATTGATGTTACTCCCGATGTTCCACCGACGCGATGCAGGAGTATGTCTGCCGCATTGTTGTCACTCTCAACCAAAGACCATTCAAGCAGTTCTCTTATAGTCATGGTATTTCGGCTCTTACCATACTTTTTGAGCATCGGGCTATAGGTATCCTCTTTCATAGCCTTCTCGCTGAATGTTACGGTATCGTTCAGGGACATACCGTTAGTATTTATCCAGTGCGCTACCGTCAGAGCCAGCGGAAATTTGACTACGCTCATCATAGGGAAGTCCCGATTGCCGTTGACAGATACGGTGTCTTTGCCATTGATAATGACCGCGACACCTATACGGGCATCTTTCCCTTTGATATACTCGTGCAAAGCATTCTCTATCGCCTTGTTTCCACCAGCGAAAGCAGGCGATATAAAAGACAAATATATAATTATAAACAGTAACTTTCTCATTTTGAATACAGTTTTGTTCCTCATATAAAATGACAGTCTAATGAACCTAAATCCCCGTCTTGAATAGCTTTTATTGAATTACGAATTATATCTGCGTCCCAGTTCCACCATTGGAGTTCTTGCAATCGGGCTATAATATCTGTAGAGAATCGTTTTCGTATTTCCTTTGCAGGAACACCGCCAACAATCGAGTATGGTTCGACATCCTTTGTGACAACAGCTCGTGTGCCCATTATAGCACCATCACCGATGGTCACTCCAGCCATTATTATAGCGTCATATCCAATCCACACATCATTGCCAATTACAATATCGATAAATATTGCCATCTTCCTGCGCATCACCATTAATGCCAATAACGCTCTTGACTTCCATATAATAATCAGTTCTATTCTTGGCGATTGCCTTCTATCACCTGATTTATCAACTCCCGGACTTCATCGTCTGACATTTTTCTATCTCTTACAAGAGTACTTATCACTCCACGAATGGAATTATTGAAATATCGCTGAACGACATATTTCAGATTATTGCCACAATACTCCTCTCTTTCTATAATGGGATAATAGATGAATCCGTTGTTTCCTGCCGGCTTGTGGCCTAAAAAGCCCTTATCAACAAGAAACTTCACGAATGTAGATATGGCGGTTCTACTTGGACGAGGTTCGGGATAAGTTGCGATAATCTCCTTAACGGAAGCTTCTCCCTTCTCCCAAAACTTGTTCATCACTTCTTCTTCACGCTTGGTAAGTTGTTCCATTATCTTCAACTTAAGATTTATAGTGCAAAGTTAGTCTAAATTCGTTAGACCTCAAAGATTTATATGCTTAATTTTAGAATCATTATATCTACTCTCCAATAAAAGAAAGAAATTTGAGATTCATGTACAGGTATAATATATCTATTAAATCAGGATAGGATTTACTTTCATGGAGGAGAGATTCAGGTACAGGTCATGGTGTTCTATCATGCCGTGACGGAACATTTTCCACAGCAGATTGCAGCCGAGCTGCGCCAGTGTCAAGTTAATAAACATGTCTTGTTTTTCCAAAGCTTCGGCAAGAGAGCAACTCGGACCAGAATCATTATCTTTCACTTTTGAATACCGCACGAGGCGTGTCACAACTTTCAGTGAGCTTACCGTTTCATAAAGATGCGATTCCGGCTGAGTTATTCCTCTCGACCCTGTTTCATGCAGTCATTTTTCAATGGGGTTCTACTAATATCAAGTTTTGTTGTATGCTTTGTTTCAAATAAAATTCAATCCTCATGACGCATTATTAATTATGAACCATACAGCGTATACAGGTGTTGAAATTGGAAAGTAAATATATGTAATATCACAGTTTATGACACAATATCAATTAAAACGGGCTTACGAACCCGCTTCTCTGGAAGACGGCTTCAGGGTATATATAGACAGACTTTGGCCGAGAGGTCTCTCGCACGAGACTTTCCATTATGATTTGTGGGATAAGGATATCGCGCCGTCCACAGAACTCCGCGAATGGTTTCATGCGGATCCCGATAACCGATGGTCTGAATTTGAGACTCGATATTCCAAAGAACTGGAGACCAGCCCTTCGTTCGGGGCATTGCGACATCTTCTTGCACAGAAATCTGTAGTGACATTACTTTATTCGTCTCATGATGAACGATATAACAATGCCACTGTGGTTTACAACTTATTGACAAAATAATCTCTTAACATATCCTCCAATTATGAAAATGTTCTGTTACCAGTGCCAGGAGACCGCACGCGGCAAAGGCTGCGAGATACAAGGTGTATGCGGAAAGAAACCCGAAACGTCTGCAAGAATGGATCAGCTGCTTTACATCGCCCGTGGCATGGCCATCGTAAACCGACAGTTGCGAGAGAAAGGCGCATCAAGCAAGGATGCATCCCGGTTCATCGTCGACGCACTGTTCACCACCATCACCAACGCGAACTTCGACAATGATATGCTCGACGGCTATATCACAAAAGCCCTTGACCTGAAAAACGAACTCGAAGGAGAGTCGAAAAAGCGCGGCATGGAGCCTCCTTTCATGCCTGAGGTGTCGTATCATATCCCAAAGGAGGAATATGGCGTACATGAGGTAATCGAACACAGCGGCACTCTTGAAGAAGAAATCACAAGTGTGCTCTATGACAAGAACCCGAATATAAGAGGTCTCAAGCAGCTTGCCATGTACGGCTGCAAGGGTATGGCGGCCTATGCCCGCCACGCCTGTAACCTCGGTTATGAGGACGAAGACATATATGTCGTGATAGAGAACGCCCTTGCCGAGATAAGCCGTCCTGACATAAGCGTGGATGAGCTGTTTTCGCTCGTGCTCAATGTGGGTGACGGGGGTGTCAAGGCTATGGCTCTGCTTGACAAGGCAAACACATCGACCTACGGCAATCCCGAAATCACAAAGGTAAACATAGGAGTAAGGAACCGTCCGGGCATACTCGTGAGCGGTCACGACCTCAAGGATCTTGAAGAACTGCTCGAACAGTCAGCAGGCAAAGGGGTTGACATCTACACCCACTCGGAGATGCTCCCTGCCCAGAGCTATCCTTTCTTCAAGAAATTCCCCCACTTTGCAGGTAACTACGGCAACGCATGGTGGCGGCAGATTGACGAGTTCGAGACATTCAACGGCATGTTCCTCTTCACCTCCAACTGCATCGTGCCCCCGCATCCGAAAACCACCTACATGGACCGCGTCTACACGACCGGTGTCGTCGGAATGCCCGGTACACATTTTATCCCCGAGGGGAAGGACGGCAAAAAGGATTTTTCCGAAATCATAGAGCGGGCGCAGACATGCCAGCCGCCGACAGAGATAGAGCACGGTGAGATTGTCGCCGGATTCGCCCATAACCAGGTGCTTGCTTTGGCGCCTAAGATTATCGACCTCATCAAAAGCGGTAAAATCCGCAAGTTTGTGGTCATGGCAGGCTGTGACGGCAGAATGCCCTCGCGCAAATACTATACGGAATTTGCGGAAAGGCTTCCTAAAGACTGCGTGATTCTCACCGCAGGCTGTGCCAAATACCGCTACAACAAGCTTCCGCTCGGTGATATCGAGGGTGTTCCGCGCGTGCTCGATGCCGGACAGTGTAACGACTCCTATTCGCTCGTCGTGATTGCCAATGCTCTCAAGGACGCTTTCGGCCTGGAGAGTGTCAACGATCTGCCGATTGTCTACAACATCGCATGGTATGAGCAGAAGGCGGTGATAGTGCTTCTTGCCCTGTTGAGCCTCGGAGTGAAGAATATCCACACCGGCCCGACGCTGCCGGCGTTTTTCACCCCCGAAATTCTGAAAGTGCTTCAGGAGAAGTTCAATATAGGTACCATCGCCACCGTTGACGAAGATTTGGCTACCCTTATCGGTTGAAAGAAATGGACGGTCGGAATGTGAATCGGTTTATCCATAAATATGTGATAGCGGCGGCGCACGCCATCCTTTGGCTGGCGGCGCTGTCTCTTGCCGCATATTACCCCGAATGGTGGATATTGCTCCTCATCATACTTAACGCCGGATGGCAGAAATATATGAACGGGCGAATACCCCCGCGTTTGCAGGAAACTATATTTTCTGATATTCGGCATCGGCTTTGTCATCACTATGAAGATTCGCAAAAAAAGAAACCTCTAAATAAATTTACGACATGTTCAGATTAAAAGACAGAATTCCATACGCTGACGGCTCCATAGCGAAGGAGATTGTCATGCAGAACCATAGCGGGCTTTCGCTCCTTATGGCAGTTGACAAGGGACTTGAGATTCCCACACATACGGCTAATGCCGACGTGCTCGTCCAGGTAATAGATGGGAGCATGGAGTTCAACATTGAGGATAAAGTACTTGAGTTGAAAGAGGGTGATGCGCTCACTATGACACTGGGTGTGAAACATTCCTTAAAGGCTACGGAACGGTTCAAGGTTCTTGTCACAAAGCTCAACGCATGAGCACGGCATCGTTCGGTCTTCAGGCATCCTGAGAGTATGGACTCCCCGGATGCCTTTATTATTTCCCGATTAGATGTCGGATAGCCATTATCGGGTGATAAATGAGCATCCTCGGGCCGGAAAAGCGCATGACCGTCTTTATTTTTTCTTTCATATCCGGACGGTAACAATGTATCCTGCATTTGCGGCAACTTCCTTTCGAATCGCTGAAAGGACAATGGCGCAGACGGCTTTCGGCATACCTCGCCAAATTCTCACACCCGGGACAAGTATCTCTATTTCCCTCTTTCAGGCGGCAATATAGACGGATCATCTCTCTTACGATCCTGATTTCGTATTCTATTTTCATTTATGGTTTGGATTTGCCGACCGGCGGTTCTGTGAGTGTTATTTTGACAACGGTTGTGCGGTTGAGGCTACGCTTGATCGCTTCATCAAAATTCCCCATGTAATTAGGTAAAAAGCGTTGGCAGAGCAGACGCAAAGCCATAATCTTTTCCGCGTTATCAGTCACAATCTCCGCCTCCCCTAAAGCGATGGCAGAGTCATAATACATAGTAAAATTCTTTTTCCCGGTTTCAAATTTCGGGGAGCATCGGCTGACGGCACTCAGACTGACAATGGGATTGGCCCTTATGCAATCCATCTTCTCCCCCTCGTCGGCGCAATGGAAATAAAACGTGTGCCCCTCCCCCCGTATCAACGACAGCGGGAGCCCGTATGGCGTTCCGTCCGGTCGTATCATCGACATCGTTACAAAGGGAGCACGGTCAAACACATTAAGCGCCCAGTCCTCATCTTTCTGCCTTGCTGCTTTTCTCATCTGTTTCATATCGCAAATTTAAGAAAAAATAAAGGAATAACAATCTGATTGTTCCTGAAACATCAAGAAGCATCCAGTCATATCGGATAGAGAGACAGCATTATCATATCCGATAAAATATTGTGATTAATTTAAGTTTCGCAAGTACTGATTTCCAGAGGTAAAGTCATAAAAAAACGACATGGATTCTTGCCTAATTGCAAGAAAATGAGTAATTTTAAGTACCACCAAAAAACTAACT
>NZ_CAJMXD010000099.1:0-8723 GCF_905219685.1 Barnesiella sp. CU968 | reverse complement strand
GCACCAAAAAGACACTTTATGATGACTTAAAGAATTTCAAGAAACGTATTTAGCTTTAATTCGTGTTAAAAGTAAACACACTCTTAGAGAGTGTCTGGATTTAACTCTTATTCACGTGAAGATGGATTTTCGAGGGAATTTCACGAGTGGAAGAAGGAACTTGTCGGGCTATGTGACCGGGGAGACCCGGTGAAAAAAATAGTGGAATCAGTGGAATTTTTATGAAGATTTGGAAATTTTTGAGGAATTAAGTAATTTTGTGACGCAAACGGAAGGCAACTTCCGGGGGAATTACATCACCGGTATGTCGCGGCAACGCAATGATGACAGCAGAAAGAGTTCTGGTCATGCCGAGACATCAGCGCGATTTGGGGCGTGCAGCCCTGAAAGTGGTGGGACGGCTCTTTCCCTGACAAACTGACATATCTGTGTCCCGTCTGCAGAATTATCGGATAAATCTTATGACATCGTCATAAGATTGCAAACCGTATAATTCGAGGACAGCACAAATCACATAAAGGCTTCAGCTTTCGGATTATCCGGAGGCTGAAGCCTTTTTTGACATGTTCCTGTCGGACATCTTGGGCAGACAGATAAAATCCGCATCGAGCGGAGGTCTGTTTGCTGCTATAAAGTGCGACGATCTACGCTTTCCTCGACTGTTATTCGGCAACGGATATTGCCATCGGCAACTCGGTGAAGAAAATCGGCAACAATGCCTTCTACAACTGTCAGGCATGGCAGAATATTGATATACCCAATTCTGTAGAGACAATCGGTAATGATGCGTTCGCCCTATGTATAGGTGCCGAAAGTGCGCGTATCGGAAATTCTGTAAAGAAACTGGGTATGCGGTGCTTCACCGACTGTGAGAATCTGAAGACGCTTTCCATCGGTCCGTCGGTCAAGGAAATCGGGAATATGGCGTTTTTCAATTGCGAGGGTCTTACGGAAGTGAGAGTGCATGCTGTGGAGCCGCCGGTGGCTCCCGATGATGTGTTCTCTGATTATTCCGCAAAACTCTATGTTCCAATAGGCATGACTTCCATCTATAAAGGAGCCTCCGACAACTGCTGGCCGCTATTCTCATCATATGCGGAATTTGCAGCGGAGTCCGGCGTTGAGGAGCTGATATCAGACTTTGACGAGAATCAGCCCGTAAGCGTTTATAACCTTTCCGGAATCTACGTAGGATCAACCACTGACAATCTTGCTTCGGACGTATATATTGTTCGTCAGGGCAATAAGGTGCGTAAGATTTCTGTGAAATAGGAGCATTTCATACTCATATGCTCATTAGGAATCCTGTCTGTGTGATGCAGACAGGATTCTTTTTTAAACCGGAGTGGTCAGATGTCGATCTGGCTGGAGAGGGTGAGGCGGCGCGTGGCGCCTGCCTCGCCGACGCTGTTGAGCATCGGCAGGAGGTCGGCGTAGGCGTGGGCGAGCACCACGAAGTCGAGATGGGTGCGATTGTGTTCGTAGTCGTATTCGATGTAGAATGTCGAGAGATGCACGTTGTGCTGCCTGAACACCTCGCGGTATTTCTCTATGTCGCCCACTATCCCCTCGACCGTGAGGTTGATTACTTTCGATTCCTGTCCCAGCTTGCGCCGTTTCTCNTATTGCTCGAAAGTGACAAGGGTGAGAAGAATCAGCAGTGTCGCGCCGATGGAGCAGAGATACATTCCGATGCCTACCGCCATGCCGATGATTGCCGTCATCCATATGCCGGCGGCTGTNGNGAGCCCGCGCACGGCTCCTTTCATGTGTATCATCGCGCCGCCGCCTAAAAAACCGATGCCCGTGATGACCTGCGCCGCGATGCGCCCCGGGTCGCCGTTCTTCAGTCCGAGATACGCCTGGGGCACATAGATGGAGAGAAGCATCGCAAGGCATGCGCCCATAGAGATGAGGGCGAATGTGCGTATGCCGGCTATCTGTCCCTTGCGTTTGCGCTCGGCACCCACGATCATGCCGAGAAACATGCTGAGCACAAGGCGGAACATGCAGTTGACCATGTTGACTTCGAGTGAGTTGATCTGATTGAATATGTCTAAGATATGGTTCATGTCGGTATGTGTTACAGGTTATTAGCGTAAGGGGAGAGTGGGATTGATGAGGAATATCTTTTCTGTAGCGCGCGTTATCGCGGTGTAGAGCCAGCGGAAGAAGTCTGCGCCGAGAGCATCGGGAGGTATGGAGCCCATGTCTATGTAGACATGCTTCCACTGTCCGCCCTGAGCCTTGTGGCATGTGACGCAGTAGGCGTATTTCGCCTGCAGCGAATTGTAATAGGGGTCTTCCATGACGCCTTTTATCTTGTGGGAGAGTTCCCCCTCGTAGCTGTCGAGCACGCGGTTGTAGAATTTCTCCATCTCAAGGCGCGGAATCGACGGCCCATCGCAGACGAGGCTGCGCAGCATGAGCTTTGCGCCGACAATGGCACCGTCGGCAAGACGCAGTTCCACCTCGGTGAAATATCTGCCATAGGCTTTTTCGGTTTTACCCACCCAGATCACTTCCGCCGTGTCGCCGTTGGCGATGAAGCTTTTCAAGCCGTTGCGTTTCCCCCAGTAATAATCGTTTTTGGATATGATAATGCGGTCGCCGCGCTGCAGCGGTTCCTCGGCATACATCACCTGGTTGCGGATCGCCATGTTGAAATTGTTGGCACGCTTGTTGGAACGTGTCACAATCAGTGTCTCGTCCGCACCCGCCTTACTCCAGGATTCCGCCAGTCTGTCGGCAAGGTCTCTCGACGAGACAGCCTCGACTTCCGGATAGCCGCGCACGTACAGCTCCGGCGGCGCATCTTTTTCAGGATGGGTGAGAAGGTAGCGGATATACGTGGCGTTGCGGATGATTCCGCTTTCAATGTCCTGTCTGACCGGAATCTCGAGCGAGAAACATATCGGGTCGAGACCGAGCGAGCGTAGCCTGTCGGGATTCATCGCCGTGGAGCTTGTCTGCCCCACGGGCGGGAGCTGCGCCTCGTCGCCGACGAGCATCAGCCGGCATCCCGGTGCGGAATACACATGATGTATGAGATGGGAGAGCAGCGAGCGTCCGCCACCGGGGGTGTCGGTTATCAGTGAAGCCTCGTCGACGATGAAGAGAGTGTCGCGCTGCTCGTTGGGGGCAAGGAAGAAACTGGTGTTGGACGGGTCGGTGGAGTCGCCGCGATATATCTTTTTGTGGATGGTGGAGGCGGGGTGTCCGGAGAAAGCCTGCGCCACTTTCGCCGCTCTGCCCGTAGGGGCGAGGAGCACGACCGGACGGCGCAGCTTGTCGAGAGCCTTGATGAACGCGCCTACGACCGAAGTCTTTCCCGTGCCAGCGTATCCGTTGAGCACGAACGCCAGCCGCGGGTCAGGGGAAAACACGAAAGACTCCAGAGCCTCCAGAAGGAGTCTCTGCCCGGCAAGCAGTTTGAACGGAAGTTCGGCTGTGGCGAGGTCTGTTATAATATTTTTCCAAGGTTCTGCCATTTGATTTATTCCCGTCTGACGGACGTTCGTAAAAAGTTTAAATCAGTTCAATATGTAAAGTTACTTAAATTTGATTAATATGGTATCAATGTTTTGCAAAATTATTGTTAACTTTGCAGTTGAGTTTAGGGCAACGCCTGGGGTGTTATCCTGCGTACAAAGAAATTATAAACCCAAACATATCTATAATTAATAGAAATATGAAAATTGAAAAAGTAATCGGTCGCGAGATCCTTGATTCTCGCGGTAACCCTACAGTTGAGGTAGACGTGATTCTCGAAAGCGGCGTTATGGGCCGTGCCGCAGTTCCCTCCGGAGCTTCTACAGGTGAAAACGAGGCTCTTGAGCTTCGTGACGGTGACAAGAGCCGCTACATGGGCAAGGGCGTTCAGAAAGCTGTTGCCAACGTAAACGGTCCGATCGCAGAAGCCCTGATCGGTCACAGCGCACTTGACCAGATCGGCGTAGACCAGATCATGCTTGACCTTGACGGCACTCCCACAAAATCAAACCTCGGCGCAAACGCCATCCTCGGTGTTTCTCTCGCCGTGGCAAAGGCTGCCGCCAACTATCTCGATATGCCTCTCTATCGCTACATCGGCGGTTGCGACACTTATGTTCTTCCTGTTCCGATGATGAACATTATCAACGGTGGCGCTCACTCTGACGCTCCCATCTGCTTCCAGGAGTTCATGATCCGTCCTGTAGGCGCATGCTGCTTCAAGGAGGGTATCCGCATGGGTACTGAAGTGTTCCATAACCTCAAGAGCGTGCTCAAGGCTCGCGGTCTCTCTACTGCAGTCGGTGACGAAGGTGGTTTCGCACCCAAGCTCGAAGGTACTGAGGATGCTCTCAACGTTATCGTCGAGGCTATCAAGAAAGCCGGCTACGAGCCCGGAAAAGACGTTACAATCGGTCTTGACTGTGCATCTTCCGAGTTCTATCAGAATGGTGTATATGATTACACTCATCTTAAGAACGGTGCTGAGAAAGAGGTTAACGGCAAGAAGCTCACAAGCACTGAGCAGGCTAAATATCTCGAAGAGCTTATCACAAAATATCCTATCGACTCTATCGAGGACGGTATGGACGAGAACGACTGGGAAGGCTGGAAGATCCTCACAGATCTTATCGGCGACCGTTGCCAGCTTGTAGGTGACGATTTCTTCGTGACCAACGTTAAATATCTTGAGCAGGGTATCGAGAAGGGTTGTGCAAACTCAATCCTCGTTAAGGTTAACCAGATCGGTTCACTCACAGAGACTCTCCGCGCCGTTCAGATGGCACAGCGTAACAACTACACAGCTGTTATCTCTCACCGTTCAGGCGAGACTGAGGACGCTACAATCGCAGACCTCGCAGTTGCTATGAACGCCGGTCAGATCAAGACTGGTTCTGCAAGCCGTTCAGACCGTATGGCAAAATACAACCAGCTTCTCCGCATCGAGGAAGAGCTCGGTAGCCGTGCAGTTTACGGTTACAAGAAAATCGCCCGCAAGTAATCCACGGAAAAGTTATAAACAGATAAAGAACAGGGAGCGCCGGTTTGACGCTCCCTGTTTTATTTGTTAAGGCACTCAGTTTGATAAGATAGTTAAATTCCCATTTATCTCTCATCCATCAAACTAAACTAAAGTATTAGCTCCAACCACTCATAACCATTTTACAACCACTCTTTATCTTCATCTTACAAAGATTAATAATTTTGTCAACACAAATTTTCAAACCATGAAAACCATTAAAAATTTATTAGCTTCTCTACTTATGGAAAAGTAGGGGGTATATGAAAGTCGGATGCTTTAAACAGACCTTTTATTGCTCAGTTTCAGTGTGTCGAAAGCGAGTGAAACGGGCAATGGTTTTTAATGGTTTCAAATTATAATATCATTAGTGGACACTAATGATATTATAATTTGAAACTTGTGTTATTTGATCATAACCTTCTTGGTTGTGCCATTGTTATAAATAACAATGTTGAAACCTTTAAATGGTTCGGAGTTGCTGTTGCCTTGTAAATTATAATAGACTACAGGTTTCACTTCGTCTTCATTAGGTATGATTGTCTCTATCCCGGAACCTTCTGGTGTAGAGAATCTAACTTCTTCTCCATATTTGATTCCAGAGACAGTTTCTACAAAAGCAGTGCAAATGTAGTCTGTAGACGGTATGAGGTCTGAGACTGTGGCAGTGATTAGTTGACCATCTGCCAATACGATGCTTGAAGATTCGGTTTTTGAAACTAAACGGAATGATTTTTTTGATGATTCCGCTGGATAGTATACAAATCCTTGAGATATAATGTCATCAGTGCCACGTAGTACGTAGCCACGCATTGTAACAGAGTTGTAACTAACATTTTCAACGCCATATGTATGAACGGTTGGTTCGAAATAGCTGAAATCACTCGGGTCAAATGTTACCCAATCGCCGAAATAATATTTATCTTTCGAATCTTTGTAAAAAGCACGAACTTTATAATAAGATGTGGTCTGTAAATTTTTAATATAGCCTTCCATTGTACCGTTATGTATAGCAGCAAAGCCTTCATTAGAACGCAGTGATTCCGGGGCATCAAGTTTACGCCATTGAAATCCACTGCCTGTTTCATAGCTTGACAAATTTGTGTTTGCACATACAATAGACGCTGTTGCAGAGACATTTTTAGGTTGTAATGTTGATAGCTCCAATTTTTTAGTATTAACATTAACTGAAGCATTTCTGAAATATTTACCTTTTGAATCTTCAAGAGTTATTTGAGCCTTAAAAGAGTAATTTGTTTCTGGAGATAATCCGGATATAATGGCTTTACAACCTTCGAAAGTTTTGTTATCTCCTTTTATGTGAATAGTTTTAACAGGAGCATCCCCTTCTGGGTAATCTACTGCCAGTGCAATGGTGGATGGTCCGACATCGGTAATTTTTAAGGATGCATTGAAAACTTCTGCTTTTGGAGACCAGCTCCAAATATCTGATTCTGGGAAATTCTCACGATTGGCAATAAGAAATATGGATTCTCTCGCTTCGCCGGGACGAAGCCCCTTTATTGTATACGGAAGATTTGTCAGTTTATTTTCACCAGAATATAGAGACCATTTCACGTGATTATTGTCAGGATAGCTCTCATTAAATTTTAAGCCTTTTACAATAACAGTTGTATGTGTTGCCTCGTAATCGAGTTCTAAAAGTTTGTTCAGATCGTATGCGAAATGAAGTTTATTTGCATTATATGTATTGTCATCTATTTTAAGAATAACGGAGGCGTACATTGAGATTGGCAGAAGACCAGTGAATTCGACCTCGTATTTGCCAGGCGATACGATTATAGCTTTCGCCGTCTTATAAACATTTTCATAAGAATAATCTCCTAATTTTATTTCAATTTCAGAGTTGTTATCTGAGATTGCTTTGTCACAGGTGATGCCAATTTTAACAGAATATGGGGTGAGTGAGATAATTTCTGTCTCGAACTGTTGAGGTGCCGATGTTTTAAAAAAATCAGTTGCCACATGTTGGATGCCATTCTGTTCGTATGTAATGGTGACTTTATAACCCGTTTCAGGGCAGAGTGTACCTATGTTATAGAAGCCTTCGGCATTTGGGTGAATAACCCTGTCTTCTATGCTTACGGATGTAATCGCAGTTTGATTTATGTCTTCGGAAAAAGCAAGACTGAATTGGGGGTTACGATAATCTGAATTAAGGTTGTCAATCCAAACGGGGTGGAGAGGGCTGACTTCTTGGCTACATTTTGTTTGGAGAGTAGTTACGTATCGACCAAGGCATTTGATTTTGCTACCGGAGTCTATTTTTGATAAAGATGAGGCCAAATTATTGGATATCTCACCCAATACATGTATTGTTCCGTGAAAATATATAAATGCATCTGACGACCAAACATCGACTTCTGGGGGAAGAATAAGGTTGTCGATACTGCATCCGGCAAAAGCGTAATTGGGAATTTTGTTGGATGCCGGCAAAGTGTAGCTTTCCCTATGCTTACCCGGGAATTGGACAATGTTGCCATCATGTTTGGAATACAATACACCGTCTATTTCAGTATAAGTGTTATGTTCTCCATCAAGCTTAAATCTTTCAAGGTTACGCATTGAGCCGAAATATGAATATCCATTGGTAGAAATGGTTTGATTAGGTTTAAGGGTGATTGCAGTAATATTGTCAGGATGTGTGAATGTGCCCGGTCTTATATGTATGCCGTCTTTGGTGAATGCGAATTCTTTTATTGTACCTGAGGGGATAACATAGGTATAGATAGAGGAAGAGCCCAATGGTTGTTCCATAAGAACGCCATTAATAGAATAGCACCAGCTTTGCCATGTCCCTCCGTCACTTGTGGATCCTTTCTTTTTTTCACAATTGATAGCTTCAAGTTTGTCACAGTCTTTAAATTCTTGGGTTGCACGAATGAATCCATCTTTATATTTATCAGGATTCAGTATATAAGTGGAAGTTGGGTAAAAATCTCTTTCTATTGTAATGGATTTGAGTTCATGTTGGCCTTTGAAAGCGTTTTNGGCTGTAGTCTCTACAACATATGTATTGCCATCTGGACCTTTTATTGTCTGAGGAATGACGATGTCCCCGCAATATGACATCCCTTCAATAGGTGCTATTACTGTGGCTTGGTATTTATTTATGCCGGAACTCGGTGTGTAGTTCAACGCTTTTAGTCTGTAATTGATGCCATCAATCACTTCTGCGTTAGTGGCAAATGATAATATACCAAACGATAGAAGCAAGATCTGTTGTAATTTAATACGGAATAACATGTGAAATGTATAAATATATTGCCAGTTCATCCCTTCTGGCGATATGAAAATGAAAAAGCGTGGGACGATGTTTTCACTGTTTGCTCTATTCTTGGTATCGCCAAACACCCGTGCAGAAGCAAACAGCCCACCCCACGCCATGCCGATATCTCACAGTCCCCCTTTCAGTTGTGTCAAGGGGTGGATATGACACGCATGAAGCGTCTTTGGCTGCTTTTACCTTCTGCAGTTGGAAAATTGGCGATTTTCGAATAGAGTTTAAAGCAAAAAACGCTTTTATGTTAAACTATCATTGATATTTAGGCTTTATGTCGCCTTCCTATTCAACAATGCAAATTTAATAAAAAATCATTAATGAAGTTTTACAATACTTTGTTTTTTTTTGAAAGTTTGTTAACGGCTCCGAGGAGCCAAGTGCTTAATCCGTTAAAAATCTGATGTTTAA
>NZ_CAJMXD010000098.1:0-8824 GCF_905219685.1 Barnesiella sp. CU968 | reverse complement strand
TCCTTTCTCAACTCGCTGAAATCCCTCAAAAATCCATCTTTATGCCAACCTAAGTTAAAAGTAAACACACTCTTAGAAACTGTTTAAATTTAATTCGAAATTATTTATATGATGTGTTTAAACAGTTTCTTAGATGTCCAAAGGTAAGAAGTTATTTAAAAATTGGTAAAGAGGGGTCTTTATTGCAGAATTTTAATTAATTTTGTAATTGGAAGCGCAAATTGCATCCTCTCGTAAATGAATAACTACCAAAGCTACACTCCACATATAGATACTAATGAAGAGCCGCCGGTAATCACATCTGGGGCTTCCGAGCAACAAGACCGGAAAAATACGGAAAACTCCAGTCGTCGAAGTTCCAAAAAGAAAGGTAAAAATAAAACTCAGGATAAAAAAAAGGAAACTACTATAGTTGAAAAGGTAAAGACTTTTTTGTCTTCTCCTGCTTTACGGCAGATAACAGGTATTTTTCTTGGATGTCTTGCCGTGTATCTTTTGATTTCTTTCCTGTCATATTTCACTGCGTGTATAAAAGACCAGTCAGTTATCAATAATGCACCGATAGGCGGTGCTGCCCGTATAGCCAATCACGGAGGTGAAGGTGGTGCCAGGTTGGCGGAATTTCTGATTAACAGAAGTTTTGGTGTAGGGTCATTCGTTATTATCGTTTGGCTCGGGGCGATGTGCATGAAGTTGCTTATTGGTCGTCCCCGGTTTAAAAGCGTAAACTTTACGATCAAGTGTTTTGTTGCCCTGATAACGGTCTCGCTTATTGTCGGAATCTCAAGCGTCATAACAAATACGTACGTGAACTGGGGGGGATATCATGCCCATTATGTATATGAGTTTATAAACAGTTTCCTTGGATACGGATCATATATTCTGTGTTTTTTCATGGTTGCCTTGTTCGTTGTCATTTGTCTTAATGACCTGGTGGCATGGATACGGAGAAAATATCAGGAACGTGCGGAACGCAGAAGAATAGCTGCCGAAGAACGGGCTGCGCGTCTTGCTAAAGAAGAAGCCTTGATGAGAGACGAGCATGAGGAACATATAGATGACATAAGGGCAGGAGAGTGTGTGACTCTCCCTGTCACGAATATGAAAGATGTAAGCGATGTGCCTGAAAATGAGGCACAAATGTCTTTTTCTGACACTTATATTCTTGAAGATGAGACTGAATCAAAGGATTCTGAGGCAGTCAGTCAGTATGAAGAAACTGTAGCAGAGGTGGCGACAACGGCAAAAGCTGCCGAAATGACCGTAGATGACATGCCGGATAAAGTCGAGTCCGAGAGTATTCCGGTTTCAGATGTAAGCGATATTCCCGAGCCGTCAATGGTTGTGAATGTGAATCAGATAGATCAGGACGGCAAGCGACATTATAAATCACAACTTGATTTCGAGGCTCAGCATAAATATCAGTTCCCGCCATTCAGCCTTATGCGCGAGGGTATTACCAAGATAAGTGTCGATGCTGAAGAGCAAATGGAGAACAAAGAGAAAATTCAAAAGACTCTTCTCGATTTCGGAATTCCGATCACAAAGATCGAAGCAACTGTCGGACCGACAGTAACGCTATATGAAATCGTTCCGGACAAGGGTGTAAAAATTGCCAAGATCCGAAGTCTTGTCGATGATATCGCTTTGAGCCTTTCTGCAATCGGTGTCAGAATTATTGCCCCGATTCCGGGAAAGGGCACAGTAGGTATCGAAGTTGCCANCAAGGATCCTCTTACGGTGTCCATGCAGACAGTCATAAAGTCAAGGAAATATCAGGAAAGCAGATATAATCTTCCTGTTGCTCTTGGCTCTACGATTTCTAATGAGGTGTACATCGCGGATCTTGCAAAAATGCCGCATTTACTTGTAGCGGGAGCGACTGGGCAGGGTAAGTCTGTAGGTCTTAATGCCATTATCACATCATTGTTGTATTGCAAGAGTCCTTCGCAGCTGAAATTTGTCATGATAGACCCCAAACAGGTTGAATTCAGTCTTTACAATAAACTTAAGAATCATTATCTTGCTGTAATACCGGACGATCTTGACAGCGATGAGCCTGTGATAACAGATATGCAGAAAGTCGAGGCAACTCTTAATTCTCTCTGTATAGAAATGGACAACAGGTACACGCTGCTTAAGAATGTACATGCCCGCAATATTGAGGAATACAATGGAAAAATTAAGGATGGTAAGTTGAATCCCGCTGAGGGACATCGCTTTTTGCCCTATATTGTGGTAGTTGTAGATGAGTTCGGAGACTTGATAATGGTGTCGGGCAAAAATGTGGAAATGCCCATTGCGCGTCTTGCCCAAAAGGCAAGAGCTGTAGGCATGCATGTGATAATCGCTACACAACGGCCTTCTACCAATGTCATTACCGGTATAATCAAGGCGAACTTCCCGGCAAGAATATCATTTAAAGTTTCTTCGGGTGTCGATTCAAAAACTATCCTTGACACGTCAGGAGCACAGCATCTGATCGGACGCGGCGATATGCTTATTTTCAACAATTCTGAAATGGTTCGCGTGCAGTGCGCGTTTATTGACACTCCTGAAGTTGAGTCAATCTGTGAATATATAGAGCAACAGCCCTATGCGCCGGGACCTTATGAATTGCCGGAACCGCCCATGGCAAACGGCGATGATTCATCTGTCGGAGGTCCGGTTGGAGATCGGGATCCATTGTTTGAGGAAGTTGCAAGGCGTGTCGTCAATTCAAATACAGCATCTACCTCATCGTTACAACGCGTCTATTCGATCGGCTATAACAGAGCCGGCAAGATTATGGATCAGCTTGAAGCAGCCGGAATAGTAGGACCTTCTCAAGGAGGGAAGCCGAGAGCCGTTCTTGTAGACCAGATAGGTCTTGAAAGCATTCTTGCGAGTGTGTGAAGTCTTTTACCATATGTTTAAAAGACTAAACATGGAGTCGCCGGGACATGTTATATTTAAAACTCCTCATAAATAAAGTATGCAGAACGTTCAGATTAAAAATAAAGTTGAAATATTGAGATATACGCTGGTTTTTCTTGCTTTTGCAGTTTCAACCAGTCTCTACGCTCTTACGGCGACCGAGGTTATGAATAAGGCTGCCTCTTATGCCAAAGCGGCAAAAGGGATTGTCGGTGTGTTTGGCGTTACAACATCAGGCGGTTCGTTTACCGGAAGCCTGAAAGCAAGCGGTAATAAGTTTGTGTTTGCCACGCCCGTATCCACATCGTGGTATAACGGGAAACATATGTGGTCATATAACACTTCGTCAAAGGAGACTACGGTTGTGACACCGACAGCAAATGAAATATCAGAATCTAACCCGTTGGAATATCTCAGAACGTATTCCGCGAATTATTCGGTAACATTCTCAAAAAACAGGGTGGCAGGGAAATATGTGGTTACGCTTATTCCCAAGTCAAAGAAGAATCAGGTAAGGTCTGTAGAAATTACATTGAATTCAAAATCTTTTAAACCTGAGAAATTCGTTGTGATTCCAAGAGCGGGGACAGCCGCTACTGTCAGGATTAAATCACTTGATTATTCGAAATCCATCAGTGCTTCGGAATTTGAATATCCCAAGGCAAAATATCCGCGGGTCCAGATTATTGACCTGAGATAGATTGACAATAAGATCATATATAAATCATATAAATGTTAAATGTGCTGGACATTGAGTTCAGACAGAATAAATCAGAATATAGCCATGACAGAAGAAAGAACAAAAGTGTTGATTATAGGTTCCGGTCCGGCAGGATATACCGCCGGTATATATGCATCAAGAGCAAATCTGAGTCCTGTGATTTATGAGGGAAACCAGCCGGGAGGTCAGTTGACTCAGACTACAGAAATAGAGAATTTCCCCGGTTATCCGAATGGAGTGCAGGGCATGGAGATGATGCAGCATCTGAGAGATCAGGCGGAGCGTTTCGGCGCACGCGTAGTGTCTCGTTTGATCGACAGTGTTGATTTCAGCCAGCGTCCTTTCCGCTGTGTCGATGATCGTGGAGATGTTGTTGTTGCAGACACTGTTATTATTTCCACAGGAGCTTCGGCGAAATATCTTGGAATTCCTGATGAAGAAAAATATAATGGACTTGGAGTGAGTGCTTGTGCCACCTGTGATGGCTTTTTCTATAGGAAAAAGACTGTTGCCGTTGTCGGAGGCGGAGACACTGCCTGCGAGGAGGCTTTATATCTGTCTACTCTTGCAAAAAAAGTCTACATGATTGTAAGGAAGGATTATCTGCGTGCTTCCGACATAATGAAGAAACGTGTAAATGAACGTGAGAACATAGAGATACTCTTCAATTGCAACACTGTCGGACTTTTCGGAGAAGATGGTGTGGAAGGAGCAAGGCTTGTCCGTCATCTCGGCACACCGGAGCAAACTGAGTTTGATATAGAAATAGACGGTTTCTTTTTGGGAATCGGACATCGTCCGAACACCGGAATATTCAAGGGTCAGATAGATATGGATGAAGAGGGCTATATCAAGGTGAACGCTCCTTATACTTCCACAAACGTAGCGGGAGTATTCGCGGCGGGAGATTGTGCGGATCCCATATATCGTCAGGCTGTAAGTGCGGCAGGTACAGGATGTAGGGCGGCGATTGATGCTGAAAGGTATATTCTTGAAAACGATTTATAAGCAACAGATGAAAGACAAACAGACAACTCTTGACCGCAGATATTTGCGAATGGCGGGCATATGGAGTGAAAATTCATATTGTCAGCGCAGAAAAGTCGGGGCGATTCTTGTTAAAGACAAGATGATTATATCTGACGGTTATAACGGCACGCCGGCGGGATTCGCCAATGTATGCGAAAGTGCTGAAGGGGTGACATTCCCATATGTGCTGCATGCCGAGGCAAATGCAATAACAAAAGTAGCGCGTTCGAATAATTCAAGCGAGGGGAGCACTCTTTATGTGTCGACGAGTCCGTGTATGGAATGTTCGAAACTGATTATCCAGGCTGGTATCAAAAGAGTTGTTTTTTCTGACATCTACAGGATTACCGATGGTCTTGATTTATTGAAAAAGGCAGGCATAGAGGTAGTATATTTACCTCTTGAAGACGAGGAATGCCAATAATCATATATTTGAAATGGCTAAAAAAAGAAACATATCAGCTGTCATACTCCCTTTTGCCATTGCGTCAGGAGTGATAGGAGGTATTTTTATAGGCAAGTATGAAGCTGTAAGAAAGCTTTCCCCGGGACAGGAAAAAATGCAGACAATACTCGGACTTGTCAGGAATCAGTATGTGGATCAGATTGATATAGATTCTTTGATGGAAACAGCAATTCCTGATCTACTCGCTTCTCTTGACCCTCATTCTGCGTATATTCCGAAGTCAGAGCTGACTGCGACCAATGAAGAGCTTGAGGGTGCCTTTGGGGGAGTAGGCGTCTCTTTTCAGATTCTTTCAGATACGGTAAAAGTCATTGAGGTTGTTCCCGGAGGACCTGCCGAACTGGTGGGGCTTCAGCCGGGTGATATGATTCTTGAGGCTGACGGTAATGCTTTATGTGGAGACAAAGTCTCCAATCAGGAAGTGTTCAAGCGCCTCAGAGGAAAGGAGGGCTCCAAAGTGACTCTTAAAGTTAAACGGAAGGGAGTCTCCAAGATACTGACATTTGACGTGGTGCGTGATAAGATACCCGAGTACAGTGTCGATTCAAAGTATATGCTTTCGGATAAAATCGGGTATATCCGCGTAAGTAAGTTCGCGCGGACAACATACAACGAGTTTTTCAATGCTCTCGTGGAATTGAGAAAGAAAGGGGCTGAGAAATATGTGCTTGACTTCCGGGGTAATTCCGGCGGGTTCATGGATCAGGCAATCTACATGGCGAATGAATTCCTTCCTGCCGGAAAGATGATTGTATATACACAGGGGCGACGACCTGAAAACGAGACAATGGCGATAAGTGATGGGAACGGACAGTTTCAGAATGTCGAGTTGACTGTGCTTACCAACGAATTCTCAGCTTCTGCGTCAGAAATATTTGCAGGAGCAATCCAGGATAATGACAGGGGACTGGTCATTGGTCGCAGATCGTTTGGCAAGGGGCTTGTACAGAATCCGATAGTACTGCCTGACAGTTCAGGAATCCGGCTTACTGTGGCAAGATATTACACACCCTCCGGGCGTTGTATTCAGAAAGAATACAAGCGTGGTCGTGATGGTAAATATGATCTGGATATTCTTGACAGGTACAATCATGGTGAGTTCTATTCTCAGGATTCCATAAAAATGGACAAAAGCAAGATATTTACCACTCCCAACGGACGCACAGTCTACGGAGGGGGCGGAATAATGCCCGACATATTTGTGCCGGAAGACACGACCGGATACACTTCCTATTATCTTGAGGCTCTTAACCGCGGTCTTATACAGCGTTATGCAGGTGAGTTTGCGGAAACGTATCGTCCTATGTTGAATGGGAAGAATTCTATGGAAGATCTTAAAAGAATCATGCCACGCGACAACATGCTGCTGAATAATTTTGTTGCATTCGCCGCGAACAACGGACTGCCGGCTCGTTGGTACTACATCAATAAATCGCGCAATCTGCTTCTCAATCAGCTAAAGGCCGTGATAGCAAGAGATCTAATAGGATTCAATTCGTTTCTGGAGATTCTCAATCAGTCAGATCCTACTGTATTACGCGCTGTCAAGGTTCTTGAAGAAGGGGAATCGCCGATAAATATCAAATAACAATACTATGGAAAAGAATGAAATCAGAAAGAAAATCAGGGATTTGAAATCCATGCTGCTTGAAAAGGAGCGACAATCGGCGGCTGATGACGTTTTCAGGCGTGTTGAGAATACAGCGGCATTTATGGTAGCCGAGAGGATACTTATGTATCATTCACTTCCAGATGAGCTTTCCACGCGAGCCTTTCTGACTAAATGGAGCAACCGGAAACGTTTTTATCTGCCAAGAGTGAATGGGGTCAATCTTGAGATTCTCCCTTATGACGAAACACGGCTTGAACTCGGGGCGTTCCATATTGAAGAGCCTACCGGGAACGATGTCGTGAACCCGGACGACATAGATCTTATAATAGTGCCTGGTGTAGCTTATGATAACAGAGGTAACCGTGTCGGACGCGGCAAGGGATTTTATGATAGACTTCTCAGATCAATGAGAGCTATAAAAATCGGAATCGGCTATGAGTTTCAGATTGTTAATGAGATACAGGCTGAATCGCATGACGTGAAAATGGACATAGTTATCTCGCCGTCTTCCTGTGTGGTTGTCAATCCTGCTGTGAAATAAAGATATTGAAATAAATAAAATGGCGGTATATACAAAAGATTCCAGACTGAGTGAACCGATATTCGAGGATCCGTCGATTGTGGCGGTTATCAACCGTTTCGGGATTTTTCTCGGTGTGGGAGATTGCACTATTTCGGAAATCTGTGTCGATGCCGGCATCGACACAGATTTCTTTTTGGCAGTTATAAACACTTATCTTAATCCGGATTATTTCCCTGAGAGAATTGCCGAACGAACTCATCTTTCTATGGTGGTTAATTATCTTGAAAAAACAGACCATTATTATGAAAGAATTCAGATTCCTAATATAGACAGGCATTTCAATCTTCTGATGCAAAGGAAGGCAGATTGCGGTTCCGAAAGTTGCGGCGATAATAATCTGCAATTGCTCAATAAGTTTTACCTTGAAGTTAGATCCGACATCCTGTCAATGATCAGAGATGATATTGACTATTGGTTTCCTTATTTGAAATTCTGCGATAATGTTTCAGATGATTCGTTTCATAAAGGATACGGAATTCATGACAGTAGAAAAATCGAACTGCCATATGACAAGAGCAATATTGAAGACAAGATAAGGGATCTCATATCTTTCTTTGTCATTCATCTCAAGGGTGATTATGACAGAAATTTGTGTGTGGCGGTTGTAAGTGCCATATCTGTGCTTGACAAGGATATCCGTCAGAACAATCGTATTCGCGACAGAATATTGAAACCGTTATGCGAAAGATCGCTTTAATTGATGTTTCATCGCTTGAGTCACTTGCGATACGCAGTATCCTTGAAGGTTATCCCGGGGTACATGCCCGTAATTTTGTCAGTCTTGACGAAATACGCGGTACAGATGATTCGTTCGAGTGTTTTATAGCTTCAGTCGAGGAATTGTTGAGAAATCTTGACTTTTTCCTTCCTCGTCGCAACCGGGTTGTAGCAATATCGCGAGAAACCGGACATTCTGCTTCAGGTTTTGCAACAATCGGCAAGGATACTGATCTCACTGAAATCCTTACTGTTTTTGATCGAATTCTGAACAAGAATAACGGCAATGACGAAAATGGAGAATTGACAGCGAGAGAAACAGAAGTGCTTAAAGAACTTGTGTCAGGACTGACCGTCAAGGAAATCGCAGACCGTCTATGTATCTCGCCGAGCACAGTAATTACGCACCGCAAGAACATATCGTCGAAGCTTGGCATAAGGTCTATATCGGGATTGTCATTATATGCACTTATGAATGGAATCATTTAGATTCCGGATTTTAAGGAAAGAGCTCTTAAGATATGACCATAATGTCAGTAAATGTTTTGAATTTATGAATTTTCTTTTGCAAATTTAAATATAAGAATTATCTTTGTGAATATGTTTTACACAAAATAACGGCAATTATAAACAACATAACATATTTAATACAGTCATTATGATTCTAAAAAGAATGTTGAGCGTGGCGATAATGATCGTCGGCGCTTTCGGAGCATTTGCTCAACAGCCGCAAATGCAGCCGCTGCCTCTTAACCCGGCAGTAAAGCATGGAACATTGCC
>NZ_CAJMXD010000097.1:0-8842 GCF_905219685.1 Barnesiella sp. CU968 | reverse complement strand
CTCCGGAAAGCATTTTATTCCACTCCCTCTCGACTATTTCTGTTTCAGATTCAATCATAACGCAAAAATACAAAATTTCTCATAAATTATCACTACATTTGCATTATAGTAAACTCCGATAAATGAAACTCCTCCATACTTCCGACTGGCATCTCGGTCATACTCTTTACAACTATGACCGCCAATACGAACAGCAATGCATGCTTAATCAGATTGTCGACATAGTGAGGTCTGAGCATCCTGATATTTTTCTATTATGCGGCGATGTATATCACACCGCCCAACCCTCTGCAGCTGTGCAACGCATGTTTGCCGACACAATGTCGGCAATCCATGAAGCATGCCCGGAAATGAATATATTCGTCATCGCCGGCAATCATGACAGCGCATCGAAACATGATATATTCACCACTCCCTGGCGGGCGCTCAACGTCACTACCGCAGGCAGCGTCAACACTGACATGCCCGATTCGATGATACACAAAGCCGATGAAAAATGTTTTGTAATAGCTGTGCCATACTGCCACGAGCGGAATATGCCGGAACACCTTTTCAAGAATCTCCTTGAAAGAACGAAGCAGCTTAACTGCCAGAACCTTCCTGTAATCATGTGTGCGCATACCTCAGTCTCCGGCTGCGATTTCAAAGGACATGACCCGGAAGGCGAGACAACCATAGGGGGAATAGACACTATGGACATTGACGAGTTCGGAGATGGATACGATTATCTTGCACTCGGTCACATACACCGCCCGCAGACTCTTGGCGGAAGTAAAGGACTCGCAAGATACTCGGGGACTCCACTCCCCGTTTCCTTCGATGAAGATTACGCTCACAGTATCACTATAGTGGAAATAGAAAGAAATGGCTGTGACCCGACAATCCGGGAAATTATTATCGACAATCCGCTGCCGCTTGTAACGCTTCCTTCTGACGGTTCAGCCCCATTCGATAAGGTCTTGCTCATGCTTGAAAGTTTTCCTGATGATATAGATGCCTATATAAGACTTAATGTTGAAATACAAGAGTTTCTGCCGCATCTCGCACGCGAAGAAGCAATAGCCGCATCAGCAACGAAAAAATGCCGGTTCTGCCATATAAATATTACAAGAACAAACAGCGATACCGGCTCAGCATCTGCATCCCGCATGTCTATAGGTGAATTCAAAAGACTTACGCCGCTCGAAGTGGCTGAACGATTCACTACAGAGAAAGGGATATTCATGGACTCGGAACTAAAACAGCTTCTTAAAGAAACATATGTCTCTGTAATCGAAGAGGAGAGAAAATGAAACTGATAAGACTGACAATACACAATATGGCTTCTATCGGTGATGCCATAATCGACTTTTCTGCAAAACCTCTTGCAGACAGTGAAGTTTTTCTTATCTCCGGCAAAACCGGAGCCGGAAAATCCACTATACTTGACTGCATCTGTCTGGCTCTTTTCGCATCTGCTCCAAGATTCAGGAATACAAGAATCAATGGTGCCGCATCCGACAATTCTGCCAATGAACAGATAAACGTAAATGATCCCAGACAGATTTTACGCAGGAACACGGGTGAGGGGTTCACACTGCTTGAATTCAGGGGGAACAACGATGTCAACTATATTGCCCGGTGGAGTGTGCAGCGTGCCCGCAAAAAAATCAACGGAAAACTGCAGAAAAAAAATTGGACACTTGAAAACACCAACAAAAAAATCACTCTGACAAAAGACGCGGAGATACAACAGGAGATAGCTGCGGCAATCGGACTTGATTTCAATCAGTTCTGCCGCACTGTCATGCTTGCCCAAGGGGAATTCACGCGTTTTCTAAACAGCAATGACAGTGATAAAAGTGAGATTCTTAGCAAAATAACCGGCACCGACATATATTCAAGAATCGGAATCAGGATTTTCGAACGCTTCAAGGCTGAGGAAAGCACTTTGAATACTCTTAAAATAAAGACAGACGGCATAACATTGCTCAGTGATGAAGAAATAAATGAGAAAAATCTCGAACTCTCCGCAATATCCAATGCCAACAGCACACTTCAGAAACGCATCAGACTCGAATCGGAACTGTTGGATTGCCGGAAACAGAAGTATACGACAGAGCGGGAAATCTCACTGTTGACTGTTAAGATACACAAACTTGAGACCGAGGTCAAATCGCTGATTGTAACACGCGATATGATAGCCGCTGAAAATACCGCAGTTGAAGGAGAGCTGACGGCATTGGAAGCCGAACTTGAAAAATATGACAATGCAACTGCGCTGCTTGAAGACGCTCCTCGCCTGATCGGAAATGCTGAAAGCATTCTAAAACTACGCAAGGAAACCGAGACTGAAAAGAATTCCATTATATTAGGAAACAAAAAGCTGGAGGAAACAATATTTCCACTTAAAAAAGCGGCTCTGCAAGAAATAACGGTTTTGTCTGACAGAATCGGTAATACTGACGATGCGATAAAAAAACTTACTTCCGACCTTCTGTCAATGGATCTTGCCGGATTACGGAAACAAAAAGAGCAACTGATTTCCCGCAGAATCGAATTTCAGAATCTTGCTATTATGATTCAGAATTATCGTGAGTGTGTAAAAAAACACGAAATCAGCAAAAAAGAGTTACAGGATAAAAAAGATGATCTGAATACAACTGTCGAAAATAAAGAGCGGATTAAAGTTCCTTTGGAGATTGCCGAAAAGAAACTTGCTCTTTATTCTGAAGCTTACGACAAACTGTTTGCTTCAAGTGAAAAAATTCTGGGTAGCATACGCGGTGCGTTGAACGAGGGTGACACCTGCCCTGTGTGCAGGCAGATAATCACTAAAGCCTTGCCCTCTGAAGATGATATAAAATCAATAATAGGCGAACACAAAGAGAACCTTGACAAGGCTGCGGCTGAAAGAAACAGTATTCGTGATGAGATAGCCGGACTTGACGCTAAGATAAAGTCTCTTGCAGACTACATCAACACTCTGGAAAATAAGTTGAAAAAAGACTCGTCTGTGACAGATTCAAGGCAAAAGGCGGATTCCAAGTGTAAGGAACTCGGGATTGACGGAACAGAAAAAGTTACTGACGCGCTTATTGAAAGAAAGGTGTCGGAAACAATAGCTATGATTGACAGGACAGACAAGACGCTCAGAGCCGGAGAGAAAGTTGAAAATGAAATTCATTCACAAAACAAGTCGCTTAAAACACTGTGGAAGGAATATCAGAAGAAAAAAGACAGTCTGAACAAAATCGAGATAGACATTCAGAATATTAAAACACAAGAGACTGTTTCCCGAAACCGGATCAACAAAAACTGCAAAACAGCCGATGATATGGCAATTCAGATTATTGCCGAGATTGAAGGAAGCAGGTATGTGGATTTTTTCAAACAAGATATCAGTGTCTTCATCGAGCGACTCAAGTATGATCACGGGAGTTACTCGGAACTTTTAAAACGAATTGTCAATCTTCGGAATACTGTGTGCATCAGAAAGAATGATCTTGAGAACCTTGACAGAATAATAACATCGATCAAAATAAAACTTCAAGGACTCTCGGAAAACAGCATTTCAGTTACTGTCAAACAGAGGGACATTCATAAATACGCCACAGATCTGCTGATGACAATCTCTTCCACAACCCAACAGATTGATGATGCAAAAGCAAGGCTGGTTGCAATTACCGCCGAATACGCCAGACTCCTATCCGCCGCAGGTTATGATGACGCTATCCCCGATGACATTGAAGCCAATATCCTCAAACTGGAGCAACAGATACGCGACAACGACATAAAATACGGAGCAGTCAATTCATTGTTGAAATCAAACAGCGAACAGTCAAAGAAACTTGATTCTCTGATAAAGGAATATGAAGAACAGAACAAGGTTCTTGAAAAATGGAAAATACTTTACGAAATATTTGGCGACAGTGAAGGAAAAAAATTCCGAAAAATCGCTCAAAGCTACATACTTGCCGAACTGATAGACGCAGCAAACCATTATATGAAGAACCTATCGGACAGATACAGGCTCCGCATCGAACCGGGAACTTTTGTAATATTGGTCGAAGACTCATGGCAAGGTTATACCCTCCGCAGTGCTTCGACCATATCAGGAGGAGAGAGTTTTCTTGTTTCATTGTCTCTCGCGCTTGCGCTGAGCGATATCGGCAGTGACTTCTCCGTCGACATCCTTTTCATTGATGAAGGATTCGGATCTTTAAGCGGTGATGCCCTGCAAATGGCAGTCTCTACTCTCCGGCTCTTACACTCCAGATCCGGACGCAAGGTAGGAATAATAAGCCACGTTGATGAATTGCGCGAGAGAATCCCGACACAAATAAACGTAATCAGAGAAGGAGAATCCACACAAAGCATGATTACAATATCTTGAACAGATTCCGCTATCGTTTAGTATGAATATTTTCACAGAGAGTGAAACATAAAAAACTTCAATTATATAACGTTGATAATATGCACATTACCACACAAGGCATATTTTTATTAAAAAAATAACGCCGAAAAATTTGCACAGAATAAAAAAACATGCTAACTTTGCATCGCAAAACCGAAAAACATGGTCGATTAGTGTAGCGGTTAGCACGCCACCCTCTCACGGTGGAGACTCGGGTTCGAGTCCCGGATCGACTACTAAAGGACTATCTTTCGATAGTCCTTTTCTTATTTATTCTCAGCCACTTGCAATCATAACACTTAACTATACCAGACAAATCATGAAAGAAGAGGCAACTGCAGTCAGTAATGAAATCAGACGCCATAAACGCGTAGTCGTAGCAGACGTTCTGCGCGGTGTAGCTGTAATGGGTATTGTGTTACTACACAATATCGAACATTTTAATTTTTACTCTTTCCCTGACAAAGCCCTGCAGCCGGCGTGGCTGAATTTTACCGACAAAGCAATCTGGGACTCTCTCTTTTTCGCTTTCGGAGGTAAGGCTTATGCAATCTTTGCATTACTTTTCGGTTTCAGTTTCTTCATTCAGGATGACAACCAGAAAATGAAAGGCAATGACTTCCGTGCCCGTTTCTGCTGGAGACTCTTGCTTCTGTTTGTAATTGGTTGTATCGATGCGGTTTTCTTCACTGCCGAGATACTTGTTATGTATTCTCTTGTCGGCATCGTTCTTGTAGCCACGTGCCGTCTGAGGACCAGGACTCTCTTAATTCTCGCTTCTATATTTCTTTTGCAGCCGATGGCTCTGTTCAATATAGGCGCTATATTGCTGAATCCTGATTTCGAAGTGATGAAAGTGCCTACATCTGAACTATGGGGCGCTACATTCGCCATGCAGTCGGAAGGATCATTCATGCAGACAGCCGTTGTCAATCTTTGGGAAGGACAGCTCGCAAGTCTTGCATGGGCATGGGATCACGGCAGGATTTTTCAGACCGCGGCACTCTTTATATTGGGAATGGTAATAGGCAGACAAGGTTGGATGTTAAAGGAATATCAGAAAGGATGGGGAATCGCCGCATGCTGGGCACTTCCTCTTTTCTGCGCTCTTCGCGGACTTGACCTTATGCTTCCTGACTATATCTTGAACAAGGATATGCTGGGTCAGGCGCATCTTCTGCTCAGTTCGCTTTACAACCTTTGTTTCATGATTCTGATTGTTGCAGGTGTTTTATTCCTCTTCTATAATACAACCGGAACAAAGGAAATGCTGTGCAGGCTCATTCCATACGGACGTATGAGCATGTCTAATTACGTAAGCCAGAGCATAATAGGCTCATTCATATATTACAACTGGGGACTCGGACTACACGACAGACTCGGAATAACCGCAAGTTTTCTTGTTGGCATTGTTATTTTTCTTGCCCAGCTCTCATTCTGCAGAATATGGATGAAACGTTTCAGCCATGGACCGATGGAAGGTACATGGAAACGTCTCACGTGGATTGGTGCAAGATAAGATTCCGGCGATGACAGACAGCCGCAGTTTCATTCAGACAAGCAAGAAGCAGACAAATGATTATTCTTATCGCCGAATCCAAAACAATGACCGATTGCAGTTCCATTGTTGCCCGACAGTCATACATGAATCATACTCCCCTTTTCGAGCGGGAAGCCGATCGCATAATGGAGTATCTCAATGGATTCGACACAGGAGAACTGGCTGAGCGCATCGGCATAAGCGCGACGCTGGCTCAATCAATGAAGAAAAAGATATTCGAGTTTCCGAATAAAACAACCGGAGAAGTATCACTTAAAGCATTTACCGGAGTTGTTTTCAAAAGCCTGTCTCCATCATCCTTATCACCAGATGCGCTTGAGGCAGCACGCAAGAATCTTAGAATCATTTCTTCCCTTTACGGATGGCTACGCCCTGATGACATCATAAAACAGTACAGACTCGAATTCAAAGGTAAAACCGCCCCCTGTGGAAAGTCATTGCAGGCATTTTGGAGAAAGAATGTGACAGAGGCTCTTTGCAACTGCATGACCCAATCAGGTTGCCATGAGATATTGAATCTTATGCCGGCTGATGCTTCGAAATGCATAGACTGGAAATCGCTTCCGAAAGGAACAGACGTATGGAAAATTGATTTCGTGGTTTTCAAGGAAGGCAAAGAAAAAACGCCTGATGCAGGAAAATTAAAGAGACTTCGAGGAACCATCCTGCGTCAGATACTCACGGAAGGCATAACCGACATTTACGGTATAACACAGATAGACAGCGACATGTACGTTTATGACAAGATTGATTGTAAAAATCATTCAATCCGTTTTATTTCGGCTTAGACCGCTTCCAACAAAAAAATGTGAACGCAGGGGCGGCGTATTTTCGAGGAAGCAAGCATATATGCGCAGTACGCCCGCAACAACTGGTCTGCCATGCTCTACTATCAGTCTCCTCAAAAGATTCTTAACGCATGGTCAAATGGCGAACGGTCAAGTTATGAATGCACATACGGATTTTTTCTGAATTACAGCATCGGTGATTTCAAGGCTGGATTGCAGTTCCTCAACTGGTTTAACCGAAACGGATATTTAAACTCCATATTTCATTCGCCCCGTTACAAATCTCCGAATCCTGGAATGCAGACCTGTCGCGCAACATCGGACTTAGAGTGTGTTTGGATTTAACGTTCATTCACNTGAAGATGGATTTTCGAGGGAATTTCACGAGTTGAAGAAGGAGCATAGCGGGCTATGCGACTGATGAGACTTGGTGAAATTCACCGGAAAGGCACTTCATGGGGATGAACAGAATTGATTTCAAAACCTCTTACGTTTNNNTNGTGTTNAATTCAAACACACTCTTACACTGACCTATACCATACCCTACGGCAAAAAGGTCAATAGAAACGGAGAANTGCAGCAGTCAGGCGGAATAGACAGCGCAATACTCAAATAAGATGCACTGCAAGGAGCGCGCTGTNAGTCTTATCTATCGAGTCGATAAGATAATCTGTCCGTCATAAGCAGGCGAGACTCCTGCCGGCACCCGTGACTCAAGTTCGGCGTGACAGCCTGCCTCATGACATAAATGAGTAAGATAGGCTCGATTTGGAGAAAGATCCCGGATCATATCCATAGCCTGGTCAAATGAGAAATGAGCAAAGTGGGGGCAATCTCTTAACGAATTGATTATAAGCACGTCAAGACCCTCGAGTTTCTCTTTCTCCTCCTCGCAGCTATGACTCGCATCGGTAATATATGCGAATTTGCCGATTCGATACCCGTATATAGGCAATTTGCCATGCATCACTTCCACCGGAACAATCTTAAGACCGTTGATATAGAATGGGTTGTTATCTATAATATTCATTTTAAATGTCGGGACACCGGGATACGGATGCTCACGAAAGCAGTAATCAAGACGGCGGTGAAGATCCGCATTGACATCTGACCTAAGATATATAGGCATATCCTCATTGCCGCAAAACGGACGAAGATCATCAAAACCGCCAACATGGTCGTAATGACTGTGTGTGACAAGAACCGCATCAATATCGGCAAGACGCAGATTCAAGGCTTGTTGGCGAAAATCCGGGGAAGGATCAATCAGCAACCTCAGACCGGCTGTCTCGACAAGGACAGAGGAACGCAACCGCTTGTCACGTATATCGTCTGAGGTGCATACATGACACTCGCATCCCAGCTCCGGTGTTCCCTTGGATCCTCCGGTGCCCAATACGGTTATTTTTATTCCCGTATCTATAAAATTGACTTCAGGCTTCAGTGTTATATAGAATTTTGTTCGGACACGACGTATTATCTCGTCCGAAAGTTCCATAACATCACGCCCGCTTGCCCCACCGGCATTTACAATCACCAGCGGCTGGCGGTCATAAACCATAGCTCCTCCGAATCGCACACCCTTCATACCGGCTTTGTCGATAAGCCACGCCGCAGAAAGTTTAACCATACCCTCTCCGGCTGGATAAGCCGGAACATCACCAAACCCGACATTTTTTATTTTTTTGTAAAAATGAACCGGAACAACGGGATTTTTAAAGAAACTTCCGGCACTACCGGTTTCCGACGGTTCGGGAAGTTTTGATTTCCTTATTTTTGTCACTTCCCTTGCAACTTCCTGAATTGTGGGATATTTTCCAAGTCTCTCCTTAAGTGATTTCAATGAACCGTAATCAAGACTCATCGGAATCCCGCCAGGTCGAAGCCGGAAAGAAACCCTAAGTACGTAATACCGTCCACGCACATCGTCTTTCTTAAACATGCTGTCACGATATCCGAAACGGCATTCTTCATTGGAAAAACGGACTGTCTTTCTTGTCTGGGTGTCAAAACATTCCACCGCATGTATCACATCCTTTGCCTCAACGCCGTAAGCTCCTACATTCTGAATCGCCGAAGCGCCTACCTCTCCGGGGA
>NZ_CAJMXD010000096.1:0-8843 GCF_905219685.1 Barnesiella sp. CU968 | reverse complement strand
GCCAGCACAAATAGCAAATTGCCATCCAACTCTTGACCTCGAATTTGATTAACACTTTTTAAGAGACACTAGTGATAGGCACTCTTTTTAATAGTGTTTTAAAACATCTAACAGACATATCCCATGCAGACTTTCACCCGCATCCCTATCTCAATTACATTTATAAGGAGCATCACGCTGACTGCAGTGTGTACATTGGGTCTATCCCTATCTGTTCATGCACAGAATCAGCGCCCTCTTGAAGAAATCCGGATGGACTCGGCAATTTCCAATCACAAGATTCTATATTTCGGGAAAGGTGATGAGCCGGATAACGATTCCACATCCGTCATGATTCAAAAATTCTATGAAGACCAGTTCAGACATTTCCAGGATCCTCTTGCTCCTTACTTTTTATTTCTGTCAAAAGATTCCAAACTCGCGATGGGCATAGGCGGATGTGTAAGAATGCGGGGGTATTTCGACTGGGGCGGAGCTATTCCTTCATCAGGTTTTGCTCCATATCTGATTCCGATGCAGAAGAATCCTGCGAAAAAACGGCAACTCGGTTCAACACCCGCCGGAACCGCACTATTTTTCAGGGTGTTGGGACGAAACAAGACATTGGGAGACTATCAGGTATATATAGAGGCAAACTTTAACGGATATGAAGTCCGCGATTTCCGCCTCAAAAAAGCATACGCATCAATCAACGACTGGACATTCGGTTACACAAATTCCACTTTCAGTGATCCGTCCGCACAGCCTCCGACTGTTGATCCATCGGGACCGAATTCTAAAATCGGAGCCACTTCCGTACTGATAAGATGGTTACACAGACTCCCGAAGGGGTTCTCGGTGGCTGTATCGGCAGAAATGCCCTCCGACCAGATTGAGACAGTTCCGGAACAGATTGAGAAAGTATCTCAATACATTCCGGATATAGCGGCATTCATGCAATACGGATGGGGTGAATCAAACCACATACGCTTGTCCGCGATATATCGCTCTCTCCCCTACCGCGATCTGTTGATGGGCAAGAATCATAACAAAACCGGATTCGGCATTCAAGGCAGCACTATATTCCGCCCGTTCTATTCCATAACCGTCTATGGCTGTCTGAACGGAGGTAAAGGATATGGCAGCCTCGGCGGCGACTGGCTGATGGGTGCCTATGATCTTGTGGCAGATCCCGACAAACCCGGAAAACTTTACGCTCCGTTCTGTTATGGCGGATACGCGGGAATCCAATATAACTTCACTCCGATGATATTCGCAAGCGCTACTTTCGGAGGCGCACGCTATGCACCTCGTCACGATGTGGCTCCAGACCAATACAAACAGGGATTGTACATGGCAGCCAACGTATTCTGGTTTCTCACCCCTCGGATATCCTGTGCCATGGAATTCGATCTTGGCAGACGGATGAACTTTAACGGAGACACCGCCTGGGCGCGCAGACTGGGCGCATTCGTATCATTTTCATTCTAAACCTCCTTGATTTTCGACATACCGGTTTTCGAGACAGTTTTCGAGATACAGAAGCATGCTTAAAAAATAATTGTCTTTTTGATTTGAATTAAGGAATTATTTCCCTAATTTTGTGGCTGATTGGGTTTCGTTCTGAAAGGGGGCGAAACTAAGATAGAATAATTACCAGTATTAATCACATAAATTACAGACAATTATGTCAAAAGTAACCGTAGTAGGCGCCGGTAACGTAGGCGCTACAGCTGCCAATGTTATGGCACTTCGTGAAATCGCAGACGAGGTTGTAATGATCGACATCAAGGAAGGCGTTTCCGAAGGAAAGGCTATGGACATGATGCAGACAGCTAACCTTCTCGACATGAACACTCGCATTTCCGGTGTGACCAACAACTATGAAGCGACAAAAGACAGCGATGTCGTTGTCATCACTTCCGGAATACCACGCAAACCGGGCATGACTCGCGAAGAGTTGATCGGTGTTAACGCAGGCATTGTGAAACAAGTGACTGAAAGCGTTCTCGCACACAGCCCCAACGCTGTGATCGTATGCGTTTCCAATCCTATGGACACCATGACCTACCTTATCCACAAAGTGTCAGGTCTTCCCAAAAACCGCATCATCGGTATGGGTGGCGCTCTTGACAGCAGCCGTTTCAAATATTATCTCAGCAAAGCCCTCAACGCCAACCCCAATGAAATTGAAGGTTTCGTTATCGGCGGACACGGTGACACAACAATGATTCCCATGAAGCGTTTTGCTACACTTCGCGGTATTCCTGTAAGCAACTTCCTCTCTGCCGAAGAACTTGACAAAGTAGCTGCCGACACTATGGTAGGTGGCGCTACTCTCACAAAACTTCTCGGCACATCCGNATGGTACGCTCCCGGTGCCGCTACTGCAGAAGTTGTAGAGGCTGTAATCCATGACCAGGATGCAATCATCCCCTGCTCCGCACTGCTTGAAGGTGAATATGGCGAGAGCGATCTTTGCATCGGTGTTCCCTGTGTTTTGGGCAAAGGTGGTATCAAAAAGATTCTCGAACTTGACCTCAATGAGGAAGAGAAAGAGCTTTTCAAGAAAAGCGCAGAGGCTGTTCACAAAACAAATGCCGCTCTCCCCGCTTAATCTCGCGATATGTAATAAAAATAAACTCCCGAAGATTCTTCGGGAGTTTATTTTTATTACATATAACGTTATGCGGAATAACGTTATGCGGATGCTATCGTCATCACAATCAAAGCTACCATGAAAAGTATGCCCATTATCATGGCGATTACATCAAGTTTACGACTCGCCCTCGGACTCACTTTATATATATACAATGCGGCAAGATGACAAAAGACCATCATAAACACAAAGAAAACGCTTGTATAAGTCCACCAAGGCGCCGGTGTGCCGATAATAAAACCCAGCCACACCACAACCAACACCAATGCGCCCCAGGCGACACTTTTCATTTTAAGGATACTACGCATCATCATCTGTAAAGTTTGAATCCGAAAACATTTCCGCTGTCAGCAAGAGCCAGACCTATATAATACCCTGAGCCCAACACTGACATATCGATATTCATCAACGAAGTTTCCTTGTAATACTTTTCCATCATCTGCATTCCACCGATGGTGTATATCCTCATCATTCTGATATTTTCCGGAAAAGAAATCTCAAAATGCCCGCCTCCCAAAGCTTTGACCACAGGTCGCGAGGGAGAGACGATTTCCTCAAGTTTTATATCGCGTTCACGATTTTCTCTGCTGACTTCGCGTATGAAATCTTCATAAAATTTAAACGGAATTTCATCATCGGCGGCTGTGACATCATCAAGAGTCAACTCACGGTATGCATCAGGATCGTACAGGCTGAATTCGACAGCAGAAGGCATAAGTATCTGATTTCCCGATCGTGCAAGAGATTCAAGCATATCTTTCCGTTCCTCCCCTAATGCTCTGTATTCATCCGAATCATATGGAGAAGCGAGAACGGCAGAAATATATTCCGGGATATTCCGCCATGCTTCCATTGCCTTGGCTGGTATGCGGGGATCGTAACGTATCAGTTCAATCTCACGCGCATAGGTCTTTAACACCTCTTTTTCATCATCCGAAATCTTGTCTTTATCAAACTTTCGGACCTTGCTGTAAGCAAGTATCGGATATGCCTTGTTCTCTCCGGATATTATGACATAACCTCCTTTTGGCGAATTATACACATATATGGGGGAAAACAATCTGTCGGTAGTCAGTTGCCGTCCGTTCCATACCATCTGAGGCGGAGCCGTAACCTCTCCATAAGCGGCATTGAAAAAAGTCCCGGCAATTGAATTTGCCTCCTTTCGGGAAACAGTCTCGGCATGTGCGGCAGCCGGGACTGCCACACATGCAAAGAGTGATATCAGGATTCTAAATTTCATTTATTAAATTACTGTTCTGCAGTTTCTACCTCGGATTCTTCAACTTCTACAACATTCTGGACATTCGGAAGTTCAAGACCGAGATGCTTTTTGGCATCAAGAGCTTTAAGCACAAGACCGAGCACAAGTGCGGCAACGCCAAGACAGGCGAGCATAACCAGAGGAGCTGTGTAATTATAACTTATGGAAGCCACTTCCTCCGTCATGGTGCCGTTGGCAAGTGCTTCTGTAATCTGCGGATTTGTAGAATCGAGCACTTTGCCGATCAACATCGGGAAAAGCCACAAACCGATATTCTGAATCCAGAATATCAAGGCATACGCCGAACCTATGATTTTGGAATCAACAAGTTTTGGCACGCTTGGCCATAGAGAGGCCGGCACTAATGAGAACGATGCTCCAAGCACAAGAATAGTCAGGTATGCAACAATCACACCTCCTACCGGAGTGTCTTTGAACATAGGCAGAACGAATGCAAACGTAAGATGACATGCTATAAGAAGTAACGCTCCAAGCACAAGCATAGAAGCCGCTTTACCCTTATAGTCCACATATTTACCAAGAATCGGAGTGATTCCCACAGCAAGCAGGGGGAAAACCGCGAAAATAGCCGCCGCGCTCTGACGCATATAACCCATCCAGCAATAAAGGACAAGGCAACATACGGCTACAACAAGCATGACTGTACGCACGATCTTGTTTTTACCGAAATTGCTTGCAAAAGAAGCGAACGCTACAATAAGCATCACAACATACTGCCATACACTTACCGCCTCACTTCCCCAGAAGGAATCCGGTGCTACGTCAGTAAACGCAAGATTGCACTGTAACATATTGACCGCGTATTTCTGGAAGGGGAAAATCGCGGAATAATACAATACACACAAAAGAGCGACAAGCCAGAAAGCCCAGCTTGAAAGAATCTTGCCGAGATCGCTGATTTTGAAAGGATCGTCTTTCTCCTCTGCCTCGCCTGTCTGCGAATCAAGTTTCTTGTCCATGAAGAAATAGACAATAAACATTATCAATGCTATCATAAGAAGCACCACTCCGAATGCCACAGAGCGTGAAACGCTTATTGTGCCGCCAAGTTCTGCAAAAACCGGTGAGAATATCATACATGTGGCAACGCCAAGACGTGCAAGAGCCATTTCCGAACCCATCGCCAAAGCCATCTCGCGACCTTTGAACCACTTCACGATGCCACGGCTTACAGTGATACCTGCCATCTCCACTCCACATCCGAAGATCATGAAACCTACAGCGGAGAATTTAGCCGAAGCAGGCATTCCTTTATAGAACGGAGATATGCCGAGTTCATCGAAACCGGGAATATAATTCAGATGGTTTGTGAACCAAACATCAAGACTGCTGCCAAGAAATGAATCTGTAAGGGCATACCAGTTTATCACCGCACCCACAAGCATCACTGCGCCTGACAAGACAGCCGTGAAACGCACTCCCATCTTGTCAAGAATGATTCCGGCAAAGATAAGGAAGAATATAAACACATTAAGAAATGTCTCCGAACCCTGCATTGTTCCAAACGCAGTGGAATCCCATCCCCGTGTTGACTGCAAAAGATCCTTGATAGGTGAAAGGATGTCCATAAATATATATGAACAGAACATCGCAAACGCTAAAAGACCGAGAGCCGTCCAACGTGCCCAGCTATAATCCCNAAGCGAGCCAGCTGAAGCGGAAACTTTAGTTGTAATTGTTGACATAATATAGTTTTAATTGATTTTTGACTAATCAATGAAATTATTTTTTAACAGCTTCTAATCACTTCAATACCATGCCGGATGCAAAAGCTCATCCCGAAACTCTTCCTTACTAATCATGCCGGTAATCCTATTCCCTTCATTGCCATCGGCATCAAGGAAAACGAAAGTCGGAACAGCCTGCACCTGATATTTATTTGCCAATTCAGGATTTTCATCTATATCTATAGAGATGAAATTATATTCATCTTTAAAATCATCTGCAAGACTATAGAAAATTGGTTTCATCCTCTGGCAAGGACCACACCAGCTTGCTGTGAAATCAACGATACTGGGTTTTCCGTTACTCACCATCTGATGCAATACGACCGACTCCTGATTCGACACAGCTGCATTTTCAGCACCGGTATCGCCATTCCGGACATCATTAGTTCCAGATTCAACTTTCACAGTATCTGAAACTGTCTCATAACTTTGCAACTCACTTGGAGTCCTGTAATTCTTATTTTTCCCACATCCGGCCAATACAACCACAATGGAAACAATATAAAATATCCTGGAATATCTCATATTAAGGCATTTTAATTAAACAAACTTTTTCACTTATATAAAAACAATGCCGGAGACCTTACAATAATTTAATTGCAAGATCCCCGACATATTATTTCGTAATTGCTACTTCCGAGAAATATTATATTTCTTTGTTATGTTCAAGAAGCAGCGTCATTGACGGACGGTCGCAGATCTCTGCCGGACCAAAATACTGAATCGGACCGGGATACTGATACAATGTGTTGAGAGCAAGTGTTTCACGCATTGATGCAAACTTGAGGTAAGGACGTCCGTTAAGGTTCACAAGTGCTTTCTGAATCACCGGCTTCATTTCACCGTTACGACGCTCCATATTCATCATCATGGTGATTGGGATACCTCCGCAGATCCAGTTTTCTGTTGAGTCTGTCAGATTGCGCACGCTCGACATATATCCGGTCAGACCTGCATTGATGAGCATAGCTGCATTGTAACCCAGAGCGTATGTGTAATCAGCATCGAAGTTGGTAGGATCCGCGCAACGACCTTCATAACCGAAGAAGTGGTGCTGTGCCGCGAATTTGCCACTGTACTGACCATCCTCCGNCATCTCGGCAAGACGTTTCGCTACCATTTCGCTGAGAAGGCTCTCTGTCTCGATCAGCGAAACCTGAACGTTACCGTGGCTGTCCCGGTCAAGGCTGAGNTGGAGAGCGATTGTCTTGGGAAGCATCTTGTAAAGATCTGCGTTCACCGGAGAAAGATGACTGTGGATTGCCTCAAGTTTCTCATTCTCCTCAAGCGACTCAAGCTCGTCTGCATATTCAACCAGAACTTCATTGAGTTCTGCAATAAGAGTCTTCATCGAAGGGATGAACTCGATGAGACCTTCGGGAATAAGGACTGTTCCGAAATTCCATCCTAATTTGGCACGCTCTGCGATGACATAGCAGATATAGCTTACGATATTGTCAAGAGTCATGCGTTTGGCGAGAACTTCCTCCGANATAAGACAGATGTTCGGCTGAGTCTCAAGAGCACATTCAAGAGCTATGTGGGAAGCGGAACGACCCATAAGCTTGATAAAGTGGTAGTATTTCTTAGCCGAATTACAGTCGCGCTGGATATTACCGATTACCTCGCTGTAGACCTTGCATGCCGTGTCAAAACCGAAAGAAGTCTCGATCCATTCGTTCTTGAGGTCACCGTCAATTGTCTTGGGAACACCGATAACCTGAACATCGGCTCCGATATTCTTGTAATATTCGGCAAGAACTGCGGCATTGGTATTTGAATCGTCACCACCGATAATAACAAGAGCCTTTATATTAAGCTCTTTGAGTATCTTAAGTCCTGCTTCGAACTGTTCGGGAGTCTCAAGTTTTGTGCGACCGGATCCGATGATATCGAAACCGCCTGTGTTACGATATTCCGCTATATAACCTGCAGTCAGTTCCATGTACTGATGGTTGATAAATCCTGCAGGACCCATAAGGAAGCCATAAAGACGGTTCTCCTTGTTCAATTTCTTAAGACCGTCAAATATACCGCTTACCACATTGTGTCCGCCGGGAGCCTGACCGCCGGAGAGAATGATACCTACATTAAACGGCTCTTCCACTCGCTCAGGCTTGTCATTGTTCTCGAACTGAACGATAGGCATTCCGTATGTGTGGGGGAATCTCTCTTTGATTTCCGCCTGATTTGCCACAGACTCTGTAGCCTCTCCGAATTTAACTTTGACATCGCCCTGAAGATCTTTGGGCAATTTGGGCTGATACTCTGCTCTTACTCGCTGGAGTGCACTCTTTTTCATGTTTTATTTTAATATCTTGTTTTTACCTTGTTTTATTCCGATTGTCGCTGGCACTGCAATTATGCACTGTGTTTCCAAACACCTGCAAAGTTAGCAAATTTATGCCAAATAATCAAGATAAAAAAAGTGTATGGATATAAAAATTATTCCTCCCCGGCAAGCATTTTTTCAGCCTCCCTGAGATCTTCTTCCGTATCTATTCCTATTGTGGAAAATTCAGTAAGTCCGATTTTGATTCCAAAACCATTCTGAATCCACCTCAGTTGCTCAAGACTTTCAGCTTTCTCAAGCGATGATTCGGGCAAACGCACAATCTTCGAAAGAACAGACGCCTTATAGCCGTAAATACCGATATGCGTATGGAACTCGGCCTCTTTCAGCCAGTTTTTCCAATCCGTTTTTCTAACGTAGGGAATAATGCTTCTGGAAAAATACAACGCATCCATATCCTGTGAGAAAACAACTTTCACAAGATTGGGATCGAAAAGCGCGTCAAAACCTCTGGTGGCGTCAAAACGCATTGCAAGAGTGGCGATATCGGCAGAGGGATTGTTTTCGAACACCGCCTTCAGTTTCTCAATCTGTTCCGGACGAATGAACGGCTCGTCACCCTGAACATTAATAACCACATCGGCGTCACTGCCAAGAAGCCTGTAGGCTTCCTCTACCCTTTCCGTGCCGCTCCTGTGAGTGTCCGAAGTCATCACGGCTCTGAAACCCGCCTTCTCCACACACTCCCTGATACGGCTGTCATCTGTGGCTACAACAGCTTCGACACCGGCTTTCTCAACCTGTCGGCAGACTCTCGTTATCATCTCTTCCCCCCCTATTCTGGCGAGCGGCTTTCCNGGGAATCTGGATGACTCATAACGTGCCGGGATTATAACTATA
>NZ_CAJMXD010000095.1:0-8870 GCF_905219685.1 Barnesiella sp. CU968 | reverse complement strand
AAATGAAACTCAATATATATATCAAGACTGCGCTTGTTGTTGCTGCTGCCGGCACAATGACTTCCTGCAACGATTTTCTTGATCAGGAGCCGCAATATGCCGTGACTCCGGAGAAATATTTCAACGATGAATCCTCGCTCCAGTATTATGCCAATAATATGTATACCATCCTCGCCTCGCATGGCAACTGGAGTTATGGTATCTATGGCGATGACATACATACAGACAGCCAGATTTCACTCAATTATGACGGCAAATACGTTCCGGGCAACTGGAAGACATCGCTTGAGGACGGCAACTGGACATTCGTGAACATCAACACGATCAATTATTTCTTTGACCAGGTGCTGCCTAAATACGAGGCAAACGCTATCACAGGCAATACAGCCAATATCCAGCGTTACATCGGCGAGATGTATTTCTTCCGCGCCTATCAGTATTTTTCGCATCTCAAGACATATGGCGACTATCCCATTATCGAGCATGCCCTTACTGACAACGAGCCTGAGCTTGTAGAGGCAAGCAAACGTGCCCCGCGCAATGAAGTGGCAAGATTTATCCTTTCGGATCTTGACAAGGCTTACGATCTGCTCAAGGGAACTACAGCCGCCAAGACCCGTATCAACGCCGATGCCGTTAAACTTTTCAAATCGAGAGTCGCTCTTTATGAAGGTTCATGGCTGAAAAATTTCGCAGGAACGGCATTTGTGCCCGGGAGTCAGGACTGGCCCGGAAAGGCATATCATCCGGATTTCGCGTACCCGACAGGTTCTGTAGAGGCTGAGGCAAACTGGTTCTTTGACCAGGCAATGGCGGCGGCAAAGGAAGTGGGCGATGCAAAAGTGAACTCGCTTACCCCCAACACAGGTATCGTTCCACAGACCGAGGGTGCGACACTCAGCGCAATAGAGAATGAAAACCCGTGGCTTGCAATGTTTGGCACGCTTGATCTTTCGGGCAATCCGGAGGNCATGCTGTGGCGTCAGTACAGCCAGTCGCTCGGTGTCGTTCATAACGTTGTGGTCATGGCTCAGCACGGCAACTACGGCAGAGGAATCACCCGCGGCATGGTGGATGCTTTCTCCATGGCTAACGGACTTCCTATCTACGCAAACGGTGCAGGATATCATGGCGACAAGACAATTGCCGATGTGCGCCGTGACCGTGATCCCCGTCTTTACGTGATGCTCAAGGAACCAGGACAGAAGAATGTGCTTATCGCCAATTCCTCAGGTGACCATGCTGAACCGGTTGAGCCTTATCCTGTTATTCTGGACTCCAACACAGAACGCAACTATTCCACAGGATACGCACTCCGCAAAGGCAACAATTTTGACCAGATCCAGTGTGCGAACGGCAAGAACTATACCGCTTGCCCCGTGTTCCGTAGTGTCGAGGCTCTGCTTAACTATATAGAGGCTTGCTACGAACGCACAGGTGCGATCGATGCCACCGCCGACCGCTACTGGNAGGCAATCCGCGCCCGTCATCAGGGACTTGACCAGGATTACAACAAGACAATCCAGGCTACTGTGATGTCGGAGGAGGCAAAAGGTGACTGGGGTGCATATACTGCAGGACAGCTCATTGATCCCGTGCGTTACAATATCCGTCGTGAACGTCGTCTTGAACTTATGGCAGAGGGCTTCCGCTCAGCCGATCTTTACCGCTGGAGATCAATGGACCAGATGGTGACAACCGGTTATCATTGCGAGGGTTTCCATATCTGGAACACTCCGATGGAGGCATGGTATAACGCAAAAGAGCTCAAGGATAATATTTCATCGAGAGATCTCAGCGAGTATTATCGCCCGCATGAGGCAAAGGCTACAAGCGAGGTGAAAGACGGTCTGAAATGGACTATGGCTCATTATCTGCGTCCTGTGCCTATCAAACAGATGATGCTGACATCTCCCGACCATCAGACTCCATCGCAGTCTGTGATCTATCAGAATCCTTATTGGCCAATCGAACCGAATCTCCCCGCTACGAAATAAGCAGGAACAGCCCCATAAAAAAGGATGCGCATGATCATGCGCATCCTTTTTTATGGGGCTGTTCCTGAAAAGTCGCCGGTTGAATTCTTCAGAAGCGGTCTTAGTACTTTATTTTGTCAGTGTATCATGTTTTGAGACCAGCGTTCGAGGTTGCCTGTGCGGCGTGCAACGTCAAGTATCGTGAATCTGCGTCTGATTCTCTGAGCCCTGACAGCGCTGATACTGAGCCTTTCCCTTGTTATTCCTATTTGCTCCGGAAGCACAGGCGCGCCCGCAGCTTCCAGAGATTTTCTCATCTTACTGTAAGGTATCAGCTGATGCCGCAGTTTTTCCCGTATTTCAATCCAGTTGTCTTTAAGAGAGGTCAGCTGTCGGCGCAAGCCCTCTTTATCAACATATTTTTCCTCCATCTCGGTTTCTCCAATGTCTGGAAAATCCGTATTTTTGAACATTTCCCTTGTTTCAGCCTTGACTTCATCGAGTGTCTTCCAGACGCTAAGACACCGGTCGATGTCGAGTCTTGTGAAATCCTCGTCAAGCATCTGTTCGTAAAGGGCAGTAGATGCCAATGTCCCGATTGCAACCTGAAAGCCATGAGATGGAGTTGAGCCGTCAGCCAATGTGTGGTGTTCCATATTCCAGAGGTGTGAGAACTGGTGTTCCGCGCCGCTTGTAGGGCGACTGGACTTGTTTATCTGCATTGCAAGACCGCCGAGCAGAAGACCTTCCATCAGATGATATAAAGCCTTGCGGTCTCCGTTGCGCAGACCCTCCGGGTCCGACAGAGCACTCTTTAATCCATTCTGCACAGTGTTGAACGCGACGGTGTCAATCGGTTCTACACCCGCCGCGTCGGCAAGAATCCAGTCTGCGCCTGCAGTCACTTTGGCGCAAAGGTCCGCATAGCCGCTTGCCGTGATTCTCCAAGGCGCGTTTGAAATGATATCAATGTCAGCGATGAAACCCAACGGGGCGGGGCATGAGAAACTCTGTTTCTTGCCATCCTTGATAATTGAAGCTCCATATGCTGTGTACCCGTCCATGGAAGCCGCAGTGCCGACGGTCATGTAGCGTCTGCCGGCATGGCATGATGAAAGTTTGGCAAGATCATTGATCGTGCCGAGACCAACGGCAACAGCCACTGCATCCGTGGCGAGCAACCTGTTGTCAAGCTGTTCGATGAAACTCCATTCGGCATGAACGTTGGGATCGGTGAATATAAAAGGCATCTCCGGAGACAATCCGTCAGATTCAAAAAGATTCTGAAGATTCTCTCCCGCAATTCGCCACGTTGTGGCATCGGCAATAATAACAGGCCTTTTCCCGGCGAAAAGGCTCTTGAACATTCCGGGAGCCTCAACGATCACACCGTCTCCGATACTCAGTGCTTTCGTGTCGGAAGCACGAGACAGTATGTCCTCTATTTTCATTAGTTCTAATAGTACCTATAATGTCAGCAAATTTACTAAAATAAAATGAAACGATACGCACACACAAATAAAATTTCAATAAATGTGATTGGATTTGAATGTTTCTCTGTAAATAAAGACTTACTGGTGGGAAGGTGACTAAATTGCAGAGCCACAAAGAAATGTTGTTCTTGATGATTTTTGTCTGACAGAAGAAGGACGTGTAACTATTCAGCGGACACGCTAAGGCGATAATGTGGAATAGACATCACCATTATAAGTAAATTTAACCTGCTGATTTTATAGTAATTAGCTGCAATTTTATTTGGTTAAGTCAAATAAGTTTTTTATCTTTGTATCTGTTAAACAGTAGGTTAATGACATAGCAGAAGTGAACGACTCTGTCGACAATATCGTGGATGAGAAACCCGGCATGTGTGATGAATGCGGAGATTCACTGGACGGATGTGATACCGAGCTGGATTACATCACACGATAATCTCGTTGCCGGAACTAAAGCCATTGATAACGGAGGTCAGGCATTACGTCACGATATGCCGTACTTGTGGCAAGCGAGTAAAAGCCCACTCCCGACATCGCCGTTCCAACGCCGTTGTGTATGACGCTTCTGTAAAAGGTTTTCTCCGTCTATATAGAAACTTCCAAGCACATCCGGGTTGCTTGCTTTCAGCTCATATTTTCCTCCCCCATCTGTAAAGTCAATACGGGTTGTTGTCGCAAATCGGATTGTATAGTCCATTTTTCCAAACTTAATCGGATATGTTTCTGGTTCATCATTGTTACTGCATGATGCCATAAAAAGACTGAGAATAAATAAGAATGAGATTGATATCTTGTTCATACTTATGATATACCTATTACTATTGATTGAATCGTATTTTTCAACTATTATTTAGCCTCAATAAGAAGATAATACTCTTCAAGAGAGGTATCGGACGGCAATTCGTGAAGGAGCAATATTCTGGTGGTCTTGTTTTCCCAGAAAAGCTCACCCTCGACGCCTTCCGGGACACAGTTGAATGACTGGATCTTATTCTTTGCAGATACACCTTCTCCTATATTCTCCCTCATGAGCTTTACCAAGACTTCTCTTGATATAGACAGGTATTCACCGTCTGGAAGAGATTTATTATTCCGTGCATGAATCTCACTATACCGTGTGCCATTGATCTCACGTGTATCCACGACACTGTATTCGCGGCTCTTGTCAAGGAGGCAATATACACCCATGTTTCGGGGATTGGCTATACAGATGCTGCCTTTAGTCCAGTCGAAGCACAGGAAATCACGCTCGTATCTGTCAATTCTAATCGAATCGGAATATATGACCTTGCCATCGTAGTATCCCTTGAGATAGCTTTTCATACTTCCGGGTGTGAAGAAATGCGATGACCATTGGGCAGTGAAATGTTCCTCAGAACTGCTGTCACCGGTTTTTTGCTCATAGATACGGACTGTATTCGGCATACCCTCGGCACTCCATACGATTGAGTCATACGACTGTACAAATTCCGGAAACCCAAAGGGATTGTATCTGTCGAGATAGTCCCGAATTTGAAACGCAAGATTGTCAAATGGTGCGGGAACCCGGAAATCATCATACATAAATGGTGTTAATCCCGCCTTTACGAGTTTGAAGCGGTATTTGTCAGGCAACTCTTCGGGTTCATCCGGCTTAGTGGAAGAAAGAGCCCTTTGGGTAACTGTGACAGTACCTTTATTCCAGCTCTTTCCTTTATAGACTGTAAATTCAAGGGTGCCGGTCTGTGAAGTTTCTCCAAGATTATTTGTGAGCAGAATTTTAATTCGTTTGTCGCCGGAACTTACCATTCCTATATCGGGAACAGCCGTGACTCTAAAACAGTCATAGTCACCAATGATGTCTATGCTTATATATTGTTGATTGCCAGGCACGATGATTTCGCAGTCGTGAATTCCCATTGCCAGCTCTCCTTCTCCTTCCAACTGCACGGCAAGAGAGAAGAGATCAGCTTCATGGTCGGGTTCGTCGTCACTACAGCCTGCGAATATAAGACACGCGACCAATGACATTATTGTGAGTAGCTTATTCATACGTGTTCACATAAAATGTTTGAGAATGAAATTAATTATTCGCCATCGGCGTGTGACTATAAGTCTTTTTTGCTTGTTGTCAATAGCCTTGATTATTTTTCGGCAAACTTTATCAAGAGGCATTACCCAGAACAGACCTTCTCCTTTTGCCATTCGTGTATCAACCAGACCGGGACGAATTTCCGTTATAATAATATCCGTCCCTTTCGCTTTGCTTTGCAATGATTTTGTGTAGTTTATCTGAAAAGCCTTTGACGCACTATAAGACGGGGCTACAGGAGTTGGCTGCAATCCTCCCACAGAGGTAACGGTAACAAGATGACCTGATTTCTGCCGTTCAAAGACCCTGTATATCGAGGCAACTGCATTAGCCCAACCCATAACGTTCACTGAAAGTGTGGATAACTCAGTCTTGACATCCAAATTTGGATTAAGTTCTCCGATTCCGGCACAAACAATAGCCAAATCAATGCGACTGTGTTTGTGTATGATACTTTCCCAAGCGTTATAGAATGATTCCGTTTGAGAAATATCACACAAAACCGGCAAAGTATGTTCAGGACAACTTCGTTCCATATCGTCCAACAATTCTCTCCGCCTGCCGACAACTATAACGTTATGCCCCGATGTAACATAATGCACCCATAGATTGTGACCAATGCCGGATGTTGCTCCTATAATTAGAATGTTCATATCCCTATTTCATTATTGCGGAGTTCGCGCCGGACTGTTCGCCGACTTCATTGCCACGCTGCACTTTGCTTCGAGGTAATTTATAAAAATAGCTACTTCGCCGCCGGCATTGTCAGTAACGGCTTCACTGACGGGATTTATTTGAATTTGAGGCATAGCCATCTGACGCAAAAGATCGACTGCATTTTGCGAGGCGTTCTTTTGCTTGACGGTCGGGATAAAGGTTGTAGAGGTCGGTGAGGTGCGTTGCATTTGCGCCTCCACTACAATCTCGTCAAGATTCTGAGTCTTGATGCTGTCGGGTGTTTCCGTCTGCGCCATCGCCGCAATCGTAAGTGTTGCGCAGAATATTGATGTGATGATTCGGTTTTGCATATTCAATACAGTTTGATTTGCAAATTTCGCCATAATCTACCACTTGGAATTGAACAAATGTTCAATTCAGTCGCTTTTATCTCCTTTTCCCTGCGATTTTTTGATGCGCAGAAGGTGCTGATGAGAGATTCGGAGATATGAAGCCAGTTCCTTGGTCTTGATTGTCGAGGCGATATCGGGGTAAGCATCAATGAATTTGCAATATCGTTCTGCCGGAGAGAGTATATACAAATCAAGCAAGCGGGTGTAACACATCCGGAAAAGAGCGTCTGATGCTATGTAAAGAAAATTTGGCTCGGATTGACACAATTTTTCCAACGCATATACGAATGGAAGTTGAAGCACCTCAGTCCGCACGGAAGCCACTTGTGATGCTAACGCAGGGATTCTCCTTACGCCATTATTGAAGTCGGTAACAAATTCACCTGTCATGGCAAGACCAACCACCGCTTCACTGCCATCAGATTTCAGACAGGTGTATCGACAATAGCCCGATTTCACAAGGGATATATGCCTCTCAATATCACCTTGATGAAGCAAGTACTCACCCTTCTCGTAAATTACAGGCTTACCCTCACCCTCGCATAGTTCTATGAGACCGGCGAGATTGACCTGCGACCTATATGAATTGAATAATTCTGCCAATTTCTTCCAAAATCGCCGCAGTCAGCTCCAAACGGCTACTATATGATATGAAAAGCGCGAGCCAACTATGCACGTCCAAACTGATGGTCCTGAGAAAACCAATGATGCAGATGTAACAATAGCAGCCCACGCTATATGCGTGAGAACCACTATGCTATCTCTTGCATCAAAACTAAAAGTTTCTCAGGTTTTCAGTTTGCAAGACGCATAACGCTTCTTATTTTACCAAAATGTCGTGGATTGGATTTCTCCAATCCGGTTGCTAATTTAATCATATTCTTTGGAATTCAGCGGATTATTGACGAAATTTTTGTAACTTAGCCTTATGGAATTACCAGAATATACCAAACTGCTCGCAAAACTGGTCTCATATCCGCAAGAAACGGAATGGATCGAGTTCAAACATAATTTCCATTCGGAGGAAAAGATTGGGCAACGCCTCTCTGCCTTGTCCAACAGTGCAGCTTTGCTGAATGAGCCATTCGGCTATCTTGTATTCGGCATCGAGGACGGAACACACGCCATAGTCGGCACATCGTTCAAAGCAAAACGCCACAAGAAAGGTAACGAGGAACTTGAAATGTGGCTGCTTAACCGTCTTAATCCGAGAATCGACATCGAATGTATTGAATTTGACGCTGACAGCAAACATATATCCATGTATCGCATTCCGGCTGCTATCGACCGCCCTGTAACTTTTCTGAATACAGCATATATCCGTGTCGGCTCAATAATGCGAAGAATGGGATTCTGCGAGGAGAAAGGCAGCGGAATGGATAAGGCTCTTTCGGCAATAGAGAGATACCAGTTACCACCCATCAAGTATCGGGTCTCAGGCATACGAACCACCATTATCTTGTCGGCTTCTAAGAAATGGGCTGATATCACCAAAGAGGAGCGTGTTCAGGCTTGTTACCAACATGCTTGTCTTAAGTATCTCGCCAATGAAATGCTTACCAACAAATCACTGCGTGAGAGATTGGGTGTTGATGAGAAGAATTATCCCCTTGTATCGGTTGTTATAAAGGAAGCTCTCGCTCAGGGATTGATTAAGATTGGTACTCCCGAAGGTACAAATCGCAGAGACATTGCTTATATCCCTCATTGGGGATAGCTCATGTAATTTCATGTAATGAATCAGCGGGATTTCAATGAACGAAGCAGATTATCTATTATAAACACCTTGAATACCAATCTATTTGACGGCTATATTTCATGTATGGCTCATATAATTCAATGAATATGGCAATGACAAATATAATAACCCGGCTCGAAGAGGTCAACGGGATTGTCAGCGGTTATGACGGTGGTACGATGCCTTTTGAACAGGCGTATGCGCTTGCACGGTTCTATTATGACTTTCAGGACACCAACGCGCTTATAGCCGATGCTGAGGTTATGGCCGGTGAGAATCCGGAACAGCTGAAAGAGATTGCTCTTTCCCTCAAAGCCGAGACCGCGACACTCCTTAATAATATAGGGCGGCTTGACGGCGTTGATTTCCGAGGAATTTCGGCGCGTCCGCTGAATAGTTACAAGGATGTGTTTTTATACTTAAAGAATGTTAAAATGCAAATTATTTTTGATGTTATATAGCATNTATCAAAAATATTTTATAATTTTGCAGTGAGTTTTTCATGGTATTAGATTTTAAGGT
>NZ_CAJMXD010000094.1:0-8905 GCF_905219685.1 Barnesiella sp. CU968 | reverse complement strand
TTGGTATAAAAATAATTGCTAAAAAGCTGTAGATCTGTCTTATTATTGAAATAATCGTCAAGACCTATCTGAGATTTCGGATTGAGATCGATAGCATCCTCACATGATGTTGCTGTAAACATCATCAAGGCGATCGGTATATATAATAGTTTCTTCATTATAATTTATTATTGGAGATTAGAATGTTACGTCAAGACCGAACATAAAGCTCTTAGACCAAGGATAAAACATATTGTTTGATTCTCCGTCGTGTGTTCCGATAGCCTCTGGATCAAGATATTTTGAATTTTTCTTAAGTGGAGACCAATAGCAAAGATTCTCTGCAGTAAAATATACACGCACTTTCTCCATCAGAGCCTTGCGTGTCCATTTCTGTGGCAACGTATAGCCCACGGTCAGGTTTTTAAATCGGAGATAACGGAGATTCTGGATATATCGGTCATTCTTGAATCCGGGCTTGAGATATCCGCCTGTTGACTGATAACCCATAGCGCGGGGGAAATAAGCATCCGGATTATCTTCACTCCAAATCTTATCTTTAAAATCTGTCGGAATAAATGAAAGGTAAGACCACGAATAGCACCCCCAGAAGTCATAAGTATAACCGTTCGGATAATAGTAATGGTTACCTGTGCCTTGGAAGAAAGCTGAAACATCAAAACCAAAATAATTAATGTTGGCACGGAAGCCATACTGAAGATGAGCGTACTTGTTGCCATATTTATAACGATCCCCGGGACTATCAACAGTGTTATCACCTATGCCGATCTTACCGTCACCATCACGATCTACAAACTTGAGGTCACCAGCTTGCCATCCTGAGCCAACATATTTAGACATGTCATCGTAGCTATGGTCAATCTTGCTTGTGTATTCACGCGCCTCTTCATCGGTCTTGAAGAATCCATCGGTTTCATAAACCCATATTTCACCAAGTTCCATGCCTACATAATAATCTTTTGCAAATGTCTTGTTTGGATTATCATATTTGGTTATAGTGCTCTTATAGTCAGAAAGGTTAAAACCGACACCATATGAGAAGTTATTACCCCAAAGTTCAAAGGAGTCATTCCAATTAAGAGCAATCTCATAACCCTTTGTACGAAGGTTTGCCACATTCATCTTTGGAGAAGTTGCACCATATACAGAAGGAAGAGCCACACCTGGAGCAAGCATGTCTTTTGTATCACGAATATATAAGTCTATAGTTGCACCAAGGCGATTGTTGAAGAAACCCAAGTCAAAACCTAGGTCATATTGATGAGTCTTCTCCCATGTCAGGTTAGAAGCAATAGGAGATCCTAGAGTTGCATATGTACCATAATTTGTTCCCTCTCCAAAAGAGAATTTAGATCTTTCGTCATCTCCGTCAAATGGAGCTGCACCAACCTTACGGAGGAAAGTATAGTAATCAGATACATTCTGGTTACCAAGGGTACCGTAAGATCCACGGATCTTACCGTTGCTCCACCAAGACTGTAATGGCTCAAAGAAAGCCTCTTCAGAGAAGCGCCAACCAATAGAACCGGAAGGGAAAAAGCCCCACCGTTTTCCTCTGGAGAAACGGGAAGACCCGTCATAACGACCGGATATCTCAACAAGGTACTTACCCAAATAATCATAATTCACACGGCCGAAAATACCTTGGAGAGCATATTGGTGCTGACCACCTTCCACACCGGTGATTATCTCGCCAGCTGCATTTGAACCGACAAGATCAAAGTCATTCAAGTCATTGCTTATAAGATTGTTTCCATATGCATAAACTCTTTTGTAATTACGTGTTTCATAGTTATAACCAGCAACTACGGTCAAGTTATGTGCATCGTTGAATGTATCTTTATAAGTAGCCAGTGCATTTACTGCGTAATAATTATAGGTCTTTATATTCTCCTGAAGACCATCTTCACCTGNTCCTGTTACGTAATATTGCATTTCCTGATCAGGATATGTGCGATAGGGAAGATTGGTACGTCTGTTTGTGCTTCTTTCCTGATTGAAACGATAGGTAAAATCCGCACTAATGGTAAGCTGTTTTATAGGAGAATAGTTCACGCGTGTATTATTCATGAAATCTGTCCTGCGGTCTATACCAGGACTTTTACCTTCCATAAACAAAATGTGGCGTCCATTCATAAAGTTACTACCCTGGTAAGGAGTTTTGAAAATATATGACCCATCAGGGTTGGTCAAAGGATAGCAGGCAAGTCCATGGCGTGATGTTCCTTGCATCGCACTTTCAACAAATCCGTTATACTCATATGTAGAGCCGTAAAAAGATGTATTATTGCTCACGTTTATCCATTTATTGATTGGGAAATCAACCTTGGCACGTAGATTATATTTCTTGAAAGTATCACCATTGATCTTGATAATACCATCGTTAACGTTAAGTCCACCGGAAAGATAATATCTGATCTTCTTAATGCCCCCACTTAATGACAGATTATGTTGCTGTGAGAAATATTTATCTCTGTAGATTGTATTATACCAATCTGTGTTGGCATAATATTTCCACTGCCTTCTACCATTTATTGTCTGCTCTACAACCCATGGACGGTCTGGATTCTCAGTCTTGTCATTTACACGGGCAAGAAGTTCCTGCATATCATTTTCATCATAAGTTATGTATTGCTTTCCTTGCGCAGATGTATAGAACTTATTAACAAGATATACTGACCAATAGCCGGTAGTCTCATAATCTTTCGAGGTAGTGGGTTCCTGCCAGCCGAACCGTCCGTTATAACGCACGGTTGCCTTTCCGTCATTCTCTTGACCATTCTTCGTTGTCACAAGAATTACACCGAATGCTGCACGCGCACCATACACTGCTGCTGCCGAGGCATCCTTGATCACGGAGATTGACGCCACATCGTTTGGATTCACATTGTCAATCTCGCCAATNGAGCCGTCAATAAGGACGAGGGGCGCACCACCATTAATAGATGCCTGACCACGGATATTCAACTTAGGTGAAGATCCGGGAAGTCCTGAAGTTGTGGTTACATTAAGGCCGGCAACGGATCCCTGAAGCATGTTGGAGATTGTTGCGGCGGGACGGTCCTCAAGGCTTTTGCCGTCAACAGAGGCAACGGCACCGGTGAGGTTCACCTTTTTCTGGGTACCGTAACCGATGACCACTGTCTCTTCAAGGGTCTGAGCATCTTCTTTCATCACAATCTTCAGTGCGTTCTGACCGGGAGCGACCTTGATCTGCTGGCTCTGGTAGCCGACATACACGATCTTCAGAGTCGCCTCCCCTTCAGGTATCTGAAGAGAAAAGTTTCCGTCGATGTCGGTCATACATCCCGTTCTCGACTTGTCAAGCATCACGCTGACTCCGATCAGCGGCTCACCCGCTTCATCGGTGATGGTACCCGTTACCTGACGGCTCGCCGCCCACAGCGGGAAGCTGACCATCAGCGTCACCATCAAAAGAATTAGTCTTCTGACTTGTTTCATAAGGTAGGTATTAGTAAGTAAAATAGTTAGTTCAGTTTTTTAGGCTTTAGGTGGCAGGCGTTAGAGCCTCACTCCTGGAACCTATTGGCAGGCGTTAGGTCTTAGGCGTCAGGCGTTAGTATCTATATCCTAAGTTTCAGGAGTTTTAGGCTTTGGCATCAAATCCTAATGCCTAAAGCCTAAAACCTAAAACATAACGCCTAAAAGCAAAATCCTACTTTATCTCTATCTTGTAAGCGTCCGTGCCGAAGGCTTTCGGACGTTGCATGTTTTCTGTATAAGTGCGGCCAAACTCATCCTTAACGGTAATGATCAGGTCTGTGTCGGCATCGGGAGCCGTGACCTTGAAGAAGTGATGGTCTTTCGTTGTGGAACCGATAGGTTCGGAAGTCGGACTCCCTTTCCAGCGTTTCAAAACATTGGCTGCGATATGCAATGGGTCATAAGCACTTACATGCCTCACGTCAAGAGCCTTTCCGTCTGCCGTAGTCACAGTGATAGTCCAACGCGTATTGTAGTTCCATACATTAAGGAGCACCTCATTCTTCTTCTGACCTGTATAATCTGCTATCTTTGCTGCAAATATTGCTGCCATCGTCGAGTTAAGTCCTTCAACGTCACTCGAAGAGAAAGAAATCTCGTTAAGGTCATATGAGCGGAATTGGAAATTTTCATCCTTGCCGGCGCATTTATACGTATACTTGAAATCTTTTCCGGTTATGTCCCATACTGCATATCCTGCAGGAGTGCCATCGGGAGCCATAAGGCAGCCGGGGGTCACGGCACCGCTCCACCACCAGTCGGAACATATGGCGCCAACGTTGTGTTCATAAACGTTGCCTACACCTTTGTTCCCGGGGAGCGCATTATAGTTGCGGTGCGTATGACCGGTCACAAAATGCACGTTATATCCTTCAACAGCGGCAAGCACTTCAGGAGAATAAGTCCTCGCGGAGAACTCGCCGGGCTTGCTGTCGCTATATACCGGAACGTGCATAGTGATGATTACAGGCGTAGACTTGTCCACATAGGAAAGGTCTTTCGCAAGCCATGAGAACTGGGGAGAATAGATCTTTCCTGCAACCTGATTGTCCCGGTTGGAATCGCCTCCGCCTACATATTTCGAACAATCGATATTATCAAGAACCACATAATGAACGTCTCCTATATTGAAAGAATAATAAGGAGGGGCAATCGTGACAGCGAAAGGATTCTTTGCCTTAAACTGTCCTATGGCATTCATGTCGTTGTCATGGTTACCGATAGTGTGATACACCGGCAAACCTTTTACCTGCTCGTTAAAAAACTCTTTGTAGTCGGAAAGATCAAAATTGCGGACATACCAATAAAGATCCCATGTCATGTCACCGAGAGTAATAGCATAAATCTTGCTTCCGCCATTCGACTGCACATAGTTATTAATATCCTTGGCAACACCTTTAAACTGGGTGTTGTCCATATTTGAAGCCGTACCCCCTTTAGCTCTGTCGGCAAGGTGCATGTCACCTAAGAAAAGCACCTTATAATTGCTTTGGTCAACTTTCTTTAGGGTGAAGCTTTGGTTTTCGGGAACATCTTTTGCAGATACAAGGGTACGATAATGATCAGGGAAAACGCCGTCGAGCGCGCATTCGTAACCACCGGGCACAGAAATAAACACATAACCCGACTCTTTCTCAGATTTCAGTTGGTAAACACCGTTATCATCAGTCTGAACAGTTTCCACACCGTCACTGACAACCACTCCGGCTATAGGACCTTCGGCAGACTCAACCACACCATATATAGTAGTGCCAGGTAAAATCTCGATCTTCCTTTCAACCATATTTATGGTTATCGTTCCGAATTGCACACGGCGATCTCCGCGCTTCACGTCAAAGCGATAATTCCCTCCCTTAAAATCAGCAGGGAGACGGAACGCGAAATGAGCGGCGTCAGCTTCAGTCACAGCGCAGGAAGTAATGGTACCCCCCTCTATGAGATAGACAAGATCGGAAGTTTGCAGTGTGTTCTCGCCTTCGATTTTGCAGTCTTCACCTTTTACAACATCCACACTCGACGGGAGGGTAACTTTTATTTCAGTTGTGTTTCCGCCACCGTTGGGTCCGGGATCAGGTTCGTCTTTGCCTCCACAATTGACGAGACAGAGGGAGAAGACACTCAACACCAGGGTTGCCTTAAGCAGGCAAAGGAGTTTCTTTGTCATGATTCGTAATTAGTTAATTCTTCTAAGGTTATTTAGTCCGGCTGACAGCTGTGCCATTCGGCCTGATTCAATTATTGCCGCATACATATCCTTTTATATGTTATCAGGAAAACGCCAGTTTTCCTGATAACAGGACATAATGCATTATGTCGATTTCGAGTTTTAACGAAATTTTGCGCAAATTTATAGTAAAATTTCGTTTAGTGCAAATTTTTACACAAAAAATGTTTCGAAACGTAAATTTTAACTTAAATTTCATTAAAAAAAAGAAGTTTCCGAAAGCATAACTGCAACTATGCTTCCGGAAACTTCAATGTATTGTCTGCAGGCAAACGCTTCAGAAATGCAGCGCTCAGAAAAGAGGAAGAGTGGAGGTTGAATCGATATACTTGCGTTTAAAGTCGGATTCTGTCATACAGAGCATCATTATGCCCTGAATGAGGGTGACTATTTGCCAAAGTCCGCATGTCACGATTGCAAGAAGAATCGTAATCAGACCGGCGGCGGTCTTGCCCATTACAAAATACTGCACGCCAAGACCACCGAGCAATATCGCCATTATGCCGCAAAGTGTTTTCTTTGACGAAACCTCGGCATTTGCGGCATAAGATTTGCCGCTTTTCTGATAACGCTCCATGAGTTCGGGATAGGTGTAAAGCGGTTGCCATTCTCCTCCGTCTCTGCTTACAGGAGTTTCATTGGTCACATTGTAAGCCATCATCTGCTCGGCAGACATGGGCCCGATTGTCTGGTTGTTAAGGGTGATGTAATACATAATTATATGAATTCCTTAGTTAATAAGATATTATTGTCTATGATGCAGGTTGCTTATATCGTCACACAATAGTCACACAATCTGTATTCAGATTGCAAATATAAGTGTTTTTTACAAAAAATTGTGATTTTTTTGTTAACTTTACGCATAAAATTCGAATTTTAACCTATGTCTGAGAACAACGATTCCTTCGAGCCAATTGAAAAAGACTCTTTAAATCCTGTGGAACAGTCGCAGTCTGCCGCTTCCGATGAAGTCCGGAACACGAACGCATCGACCACCGACAAGAAAACGGTGTTGTCCGGAATGTTCCGGAGCTGGTATCTTGAATATGCGAGCTACGTGATTCTGGAACGTGCCGTGCCTCACATCGAAGACGGTCTCAAACCGGTGCAGCGACGCATTTTGCATTCGATGTCTACCCTTGATGACGGGCGTTTCAACAAGGTTGCGAACATTGTGGGAAACACAATGCAATATCACCCCCACGGAGACGCATCTATCGGAGACGCTCTTGTTCAGCTCGGTCAAAAGGAATTGCTTGTCGACACCCAGGGCAACTGGGGCAACATCCTTACCGGAGACTCCGCCGCCGCACCACGATATATCGAGGCGCGTCTTTCGGAGTTCGCCATAGAGACAGCTTTCAGTCCCAAAATTACAGAATGGACTCTTTCCTACGATGGTCGCAAGAAAGAACCTGTCACCCTTCCCATGAAGTTTCCTTTGCTTCTCGCTCAAGGAGTGGAGGGCATTGCGGTGGGACTGTCTTCCAAGATACTGCCACACAATTTCAACGAAATCATAGACGCTGCCGTGGAATACCTCCACGACCGTCCCTTCCGGCTATTTCCGGACTTTCAGACCGGCGGACTGCTTGACGTGTCGAAATATAACGACGGCGGTCGCGGCGGCTCCGTAAAAGTAAGGGCAAAGATTGAAAAGATCGACAACAAGACCCTTGCAATAACAGAGCTGCCATTCGGCAAGACCACATCCACGCTGATATCATCGATTCTCGGCGCGATGGAAAAGGGGAAAATAAAGATCCGGAAAGTAGATGACAACACTGCCGCCACGGCTGAGATTCTCGTGCATCTTATTCCGGGAACTTCTTCCGACAAGGCAATCGACGCTCTGTACGCATTCACAGACTGCGAGGTTTCCATATCTCCGAACTGCTGTGTGATCCGAGACCGCAAACCGGAGTTCCTGACAGTCTCCGACCTTCTGCGCTATTCTGTTGACCACACTCAGGAGATGCTGCGTCAGGAACTTGAAATAAAACTCGGCGAGACACGCGAGCAACAGATGTTCGCATCTCTCGAAAAGATTTTCATCGAAGAGAGGATGTATAAGGATGAGAAAGTGGAACAGTCACGCGACATGGAATCGGCAATACGCCGCGTCGACGAACTGATGGAACCTTTCAAACACACTTTCTTCCGTGCGGTCACCGATGATGACCTCATACACCTTTGGGAAATAAAGATGGGGCGCATTCTTAAGTTCAATTCGCAGAAAGCCGATGAGAAGATAGCGCGCCTTGATGAGGAAATAGCCAGACTCGAATATGATCTGGAGCACATCGTAGAGTATACTGAAAAATGGTATATACATCTTAAGGAGAAATATGGCGAGAATTTTCCGAGACGCACAGTAATCAGAAGCTTCGATTCTATCGAGGCAACGAAAGTAGCCGAGGCAAACAAACGTTTCTACTTTGACGCGGAAGGAGGATTCATAGGAACCGGTCTCAAGGATAAGGAATTCAGATTCACATGCTCCGACATAGATGACATACTCGTGATCTATCGCGACGGAACATACAAGATAGTGCGCGTACAGGAAAAACTGTACATAGGCAAGAAAGTGATTCACCTCGGAGTCTTCAAGAAAGGAGACAAACGCACCATATATAATGTGATATACCGCAACGGCAAACGTGGCAACGCGTATATGAAACGTTTCTATATCACAGGACTCACCCGGGAGAAGGAATATAACATAACCAAGGGGGTCGATGGTTCCCGTATCGAATGGCTGACCTGCAACCCCAACGGCGAGGCGGAGACAGTGCGCGTTTCGCTTAAAGACGAGGCAAACGAGACGGGACGCCGTCCGCGCAATCTGGACATATACGTGAATTTCTCTGAACTTGCGGTAAAGGGGAAGGAATCGCTCGGAAACCTTGTCACCAAATATCAGATAAGGAACGTATCGCTTGAACGCAGGGGATCAAGCACACTCGGAGGTCGGGAAGTATGGTTCGACCGTGATGTGCTTCGTCTCAATTACGACGGACGCGGTGAAAGCCTGGGTATATTCCAGGGTGATGACAAAGTGCTTGTGATTACCCGTGACGGTGAATTTTTCACTTCCACCTATTCCGACACCAATCATTACGATGACAAAATATTTCGCATCGAGAAATTCGAATCGCACAAGGTGCGGGTTCTTGC
>NZ_CAJMXD010000093.1:0-8919 GCF_905219685.1 Barnesiella sp. CU968 | reverse complement strand
CCAGAAAATCGCGTAACCAACATGAATACAGAGTTTAACAATTTCGCATTAACAGATTTTAAGAGACGCCAGTGAAAGAATCTGAAATTTAATGTAAACGCGCGGATTTCATCATCATGGATGAATGAGGCTATTCAGGTTGTGAACGATCAATTGTTAGGAGAGTTCAACATTGTCACTACAATTCCTGATTCTCTCGCTCTTGAAAACGGAGACTGGAATCATGGATATTTCGTATATATACGCCCCACTTCCGATAACATAAAACAATATAATCTGGACAGCAGTCAGATTGAGAAAATGTCCGGGAGGGCTCGCTATATAACAGTAACCGGAGAGTCTTTTCTTGTTCCAAGAAGCTTCATCGGCTATGATGACTCCAAAAAAACAAGAAGGATATGGGGAACCGGACAATATAAGGTTGACATGGCAATAAGCGAAAGCTGTGACATAAACTATGAATATTATCTTGAGCCTGATGACAAATTTTCGCAGACATCCCATGGTTTTAGACAACCGGATTTGTCCAAACGCAAATGGAACCGTTACTGGACAGAGGAATGGAACCGGATCAAACGTCGCAAAGGGAAAAAGAATGTTTTCCAATCAATCTGGAATGACATGAAATTGACTTATGGAAATAACAGATGGGTATATACAATTCTTGATCCTGTTGCCACTGTCATTCTGAGTAATGAGAATGCCGCCCTGTCAAAATGGACAGACAACTGGATGAGGCTTGGCAATGCTGCATCATCGGCAAATTCAGTTTCAAAAAGCCAGCAGAACGCATCTCAGACACAAAAGCAGCAAAATCCTCAGAAAGGTAAATAAACTTTTTGAATCATTACGTGTCTTATAGATAAACAAGCATTCTTGGTTTACATGGTTATAACAAAAATCAATGATGAATGCTTGCTTGTAAACAATAATAATTATAAAGCTATGAGACGAATAATTACAACAATCATCCTCTCTCTGTTCCTGATGTCCGGAACCGGTGTCGCATTCGCTGACAAGCATCACAAACACCATGACAAGGACAGGTATGAATACAGGTATGACCGTAAGCATTCCTCAAAACATCATAAACATCATTATGACGACGATGATGATTATTACAAGCATTTGAAAAAAGCAAGAAAAGCTGAGAAAAAATATTGGAAAGAACGTCGTAAAATCGAGCATAAATACCATAAAGACTATGATCGCCAGTTACGCAAGATGGTTGCCTATGCAGCTCGCGGAGGTCGCGATGTGAAGGTATGGCGAGTCAGTGACGACACGTATGTGGTCAAATATCTCAGAGGAGGACGCTATTACACACAAAGGCTCTATCCATACAGCGGAAGATACGGTTCAAGAGGGGTTGTAAACGTGAATTGGAATCCGCTTTCATCATGGACACTGCTCCCCTCGATAAACATCAACATTCCGCTTGATTGAGGGAAGACAGATGCCAGCCGTCTGAATCCTCTACAAGATACAATGCGTGGTCAACAAACAAAGTCGATGGAATTTCGGAGACAAATTCTTCCAGCCTGAAACCGTTTACCATAACATTGAATTTGCCTTGAGCATTTGCATTGACCGACTGAAAGTCGTTATTATTGATATCTACAGACAAGACCGGAAAAGAGAATACTTGTATATTCCCATTCCGGTCTCTTTTATATAATCTTCTTGTGAGTATTTTCAATTCTCTCATCTCTCTCTGACAGGAGCCAGCTCTTGAGCCGGAATAGCCTTTATCTCGTTTATTTCCTTTAATCGTACAGTCTTGTTCAATGCTGGTTTTGACCGAGATGGCAACGACAGNATACCTTCATTTTTTTCGAGTCCTGCAGGTCCGGCATCCTTTTTTGTTTTCAAACTGTCTTTTGCAGCTCCGGATTTCTCACGTTTGTGAAAACCAGAATATCTGCGTTGTGAATGTATCCGATAATACTCTGTGCTGTCGATAGGAGTTCGTTTCAGAGAAATACTGTCGATCCACATCGGCAAGGATGACACATCATTTGCACGGACATAGCCATATACTCTCCTGACCTGAAGTGCACTGTCGGTCTGCAACATGACCTCCCCTTTTGACATGCCGTTCTGTGACTGATACGAATACGAGGATGTGCCGTTATCATAGTCTACTCCTAAAAGTATATTTCCAGAAGACAACCCTTTCAATCGCATTTTCCACGTTATCCGGTCTCCCTTCTGAATGNCTTCCGAAGGCAATGAGAATGACAGACCGTCTGAAGACCCATTTGCCGAAACTATCATATGTCTTGAATATGGCCACAGATCTGTAGAGACAATATCTGTGTCTTCCATACCCGTGACTGCACGTTGCCTTGCAGCAAGCTCCACATCTACCTTGCCATATAAATCACGATATTCGTCAATATTTCGACCGTACCAGGTCATTGTCGAGTCAAAATCAGCCTTAGTGAGTCCATGCCTTTCAAGTGCCCATTGAACGGCACTGTCTCTGACACTGTCGTTATAGTAGCCGGAATTATGTTGCTGCATATATACCTCGGCGACTTCAATATCGGCAATAAGACGCACCATTTCGTCATCTGAAAGCACTCCTTTCGGACGCTTGTCACAGCTGCTCAACAGCATCAGTGATACTGATATATACAAAAAGAGGGCACCTTTTGTCATTTGGCTTCAGATTCTGTTTTCGCCGAATCTCCACCTATCGCATTGAAAGCAACAGATGCATCCTTCGAATAGAATAATATCAACAATGCAACACCGATGCAGATGGAGGAATCGGCAATATTGAATATATAGGCAAAAAACTCATAATAACTGCCCCCTACCACCGGCATCCACTCCGGCCAATAGAAATCAAAGAACGGGAAATAAAGCATATCCACAACTTTCCCTTCGAACCATCCGGCATACCCTCCGTCGGCAGGGAATATTTCCGCTACTTGCGGTGGCATGGGATTATTAAATATTTTCCCGTAAAATACGCAATCAAAAATATTACCCGCAGCTCCTGCTGCAATCAATGCAACGGCTACTATGAAACCTTTTCTGATTCCTTTGATATCCTTGACCTTGATTATGAACCATACGAACAGAGCGACAGCGATTATACGCCCGAATGTAAGAACAAGCTTATTCCATAATTCAAGTCCGAAAGCCATTCCGTTATTTTCTATAAACTTGATATGAAACCATCTGAATATCTCATAATCTTCTCCAATATAGAAATTCGTCTTGATCCATATCTTCAGTGTCTGGTCTGCGATTATTACCACGAAGGCAATAATAAGTGCAAGCCATCCGGCAGAAATGCCGGATGACTTGCTTATTTTGTCTAACGGTTTTCTTATCTCCTGATCTGTCATTTTCTATCTACTTTGGCGAGTATTTTCTCACCGTCAATATCAAGCTCCACAACATTTTCTCCGGCAATATCCGGTGATGTCAATATGTCATCCGCAAGAACCTGTGCCGAAATATAGTCCTTGAACGCCTCAAGCGCGGCTTTTACGGCAGGAGCTTCCGATAACTCTACAGTCACTTTGTCTGTTATCTCGAAATCGGATGATTTACGTATGTTCTGGATGCGGTTGATAAGTTCACGTGCCATACCTTCGTTACGCAACTCCGGTGTGAGAGTAACATCAAGAGCGACTGTCACATTCCCCTCGTTTGTCACAAGCCAGCCTGGCACATCCTCCGGAATAACCTCTACATCCTCAAGTGTGACAACAGGATGCTCCGGAAGCCCACAGAAGATGAACGAACCATTTTTTTCCAGATCTGCGATATCTTTCTGACTCATCTCGGTAATCGCCTTACCAAGTGCCTTCATAATCTTGCCGTATTTCGGACCGAGTTTCTTGAAATCCGCCTTGACTCTTTTAACAAGACCACTCTCCTCGTTATCGACAATCTTCAGCTCTTTTACATTCACCTCATCAAGCACTATATCCTTGATTCCTTCAACAGCTTCTCTTTGCGAGGCATCTGTAACAGGAATCAAAAGTGTCTGAAGAGGCTGACGGACTTTCAGATTCACTTTTCTTCTCAATGCGAGCACATTGGAAGTAATAACCTGAGCCAGACTCATTCTCTCTTCAAGAGCCTTGTCTATAGCGGTAGTGTCAGCTTCAGGGAAGTCAGACAGATGCACCGATGCATATCCACCGTTTTCCAGCGATGGAGCCATAAGATCCGCATACAGACGGTCAGCATAAAACGGAGCATACGGAGCCATCAGCTGCGCCACAGTCTTAAGACAAGCATATAGCGTCTGATACGCAGACAATTTATCATTGTCCATCTCTCCTGCCCAGAAACGCTTGCGGTTAAGGCGCACATACCAGTTGGAAAGATTGTCATTTACAAATGTGTCTATGGCTCGCGCCGCACGTGTAGGCTCGTAATCATCGAGAGCTGTCTCCACTTCGACAACAAGACTGTTGAGCAAAGAAAGAATCCACCTGTCAATTTCAGGTCGTTCAGAGAGCTTTACCTGTGGCTCTGTGCCTGTAAATCCATCCACATTCGCATAGAGTGCAAAGAATTTGTAGGTATTGTATAGTGTGGAGAAAAGCTTGCGGCTTACTTCTGCCACTCCTTCTTCGTCATACTTGAGATTATCCCATGGCTGCGAATTTGAAATCATGTACCATCTTACCGGGTCGCTTCCGAATTTCTCGATATTTCCAAAAGGATCTATAGCATTTCCGAGTCGCTTTGACATCTTGTTTCCGTTTTTGTCAAGCACAAGACCGTTGGAGATAACAGCCTTGTATGCGACCGAGTCGAAAACCATTCCGGCAATCGCATGCAATGTGAAGAACCAGCCACGAGTCTGATCCACGCCTTCTGCAATAAAATCTGCAGGATAAACTTCGTGCGAATCGAGCAACTCTTTGTTTTCAAAAGGATAATGAATCTGAGCGTAAGGCATCGCACCAGAATCAAACCACACATCAATCAGGTCTGTCTCGCGCTTCATTGGCTTACCACTTTCAGAGACAAGAACTATATCATCTACATATGGCCGGTGAATATCTATTTTATCGTAGTTGTCACCTGTGTATTCTCCAGGTTTGAATCCTTTTGCAGTAAATGGATTTTCAGTCATAAACCCGGCTGCCACAGAGCGGTCTATTAATTCGCATAATTCCTCATATGAACCGATACAGACCTCTTCTTTACCATCATCGGTTCTCCAGATCGGAAGAGGTGTGCCCCAATAGCGAGAACGTGAAAGATTCCAGTCTTGCACATTTTCAAGCCATTTGCCAAAACGTCCTGTGCCTGTTGACGCAGGCTTCCATTTAATCGTCTCGTTGAGTTCTATCAAACGCTCCCGTGCCTGCGGAGTCCGGATAAACCAGCTGTCGAGTGGATAATAGATCACAGGTTTGTCAGTGCGCCAGCAATGAGGATAATTGTGAACGTGTTTCTCCGTTCTGAAAGCTTCTCCTGCCTGCTTCATCTCCATGCAGAGACGCACATTGAGATCCTCTTCCTTGGCAGCGGCGGACTCGTCATATTTTCCATTCTGCGTGAAACGCGGATCATAGGCATTCTTCACATACTCTCCGGCATGACTTACATATTCACCCGCATCTACACATTTCTCAACGAATTCAGGCGCGAGATCCTCTATAAGATAGAATTTACCCTGAAGATCTACCATGGGACGCGTCTCGCCGCGTCGGTTTATCATGAACAAAGGGGGGATATTCGCAGCTTTTGCCACCTTGGCGTCATCAGCACCGAATGTCGGAGCTATATGAACGATACCGGTACCATCGTCTGTGGTGACATAATCTCCACCAATGACACGGAACGCACATTCTGCCATCTCCACAAAGCGGTCGTTGCCGACTGTGAAAACGTTACCGGGATTAGCCTCGGCAAATTCCGTTACGTATGTCGCGCTATATTCATTGAGTTTCTCGACAGGCTTGACCCATGGCATAAGCTGCTGATAATGCATGCCTATGAGATCTTCACCGGAGAATCTGCCTACAATACGGTATGGCAAAACCTTGTCACCTTGTTTATAATCCTCAAGTGAAAGTGTCTCCCCTTCTTTCTTGAAATAAGAGCCTACAAGATCGGAAGCCATCACAACTGTGATTTTTTCAGCTGTATATGGGTTGTAGGTTCTTATGGCAACATACTCGAATTTGGGTCCGACACATAAAGCCGTGTTGGAAGGAAGTGTCCACGGAGTTGTTGTCCACGCAAGAAAACACGGACGCCCCCATCCCGCCATTTCGGGTTTGGGATCCTTGATCGTAAAAAGGGCTGTTGCTGTGAGATCCTTGACATCACGATAGCAACCCGGCTGATTCAGTTCATGCGAGCTGAGTCCAGTGCCGGCACCTGGAGAATATGGCTGGATTGTATAACCTTTGTAAAGATAGCCCTTGTTATAAAGCTCTTTGAGCAACCACCATACAGACTCAATATATCTGTTGTCGTAGGTGATATATGGATTGTCCAGATCGACCCAATATCCCATCTTATGGGTAAGATCAGTCCACTCTCTCGTATATTTCATAACCTCCCTGCGACAGGCGGCATTATATTCATCTACAGATATTTTAGTGCCGATATCTTCCTTTGTGATTCCAAGTGTTTTTTCAACACCAAGTTCCACCGGAAGTCCATGAGTATCCCATCCGGCTTTACGCTTCACATGGAAGCCTTTCATTGTCTTATAGCGGCAAATTATGTCTTTAATAGTACGCGCCATGACGTGATGGATGCCGGGCATACCATTGGCGGAAGGGGGACCCTCAAAAAACACGAAAGTAGGGCAACCCTCACGCTCTTTCATACTTGTTTCGAAGAGCGAATTGGCATCCCAGAGCTTCAACATCTCTTTGTTGATTTCGGAAAGATTGAGCTGTTTGCTGTATTCCTTAAAATTCTTTGCCATCTATTGTGCAATGTTATATTGTTATTATGCTGATATATGATTCAGATCTTCGCGCCCTTTGCGCCTTTGGCACCTTTTACACCGCCGCCAAGCGAAAATATGTTATGGTCATATGTGAATGTCTTGCGGTCAATTGCACGCTTGCGCTTTAAGGCAAGTTGTACGAGACGATCCATAAGCTGGGTAAATGAAATGCCGCTGGCTTCCCATAGATAAAAAGACAACGACCCCGGAATTGTGTTGATTTCATTTACATAAATACTGTTGTCTTTTTCATCTACCATAACATCTACCCTGCTTACTCCATGACAGGAAAGCACGCGGAATGTCTCACCTGCCATGCAGCGTATTTTCTCACTTACTGCTTCAGGCAGATCAGCAGGGATCCGCTTCTCGCTTGCCTGCATACCGGCTGTAGTTTTGGATCCACCCATATATTTGTCTTCGTAAGAAAGAAAATCTCCAGTCTTTATCGGTTCCTCGCAAACTGAAGATTCGTGCTCATCGGCATCACCAAGTACAGAACAGTTGATCTCCTTAAGCTGCTCGATCATGTGCTCAACGATAATGCGTTGTGAGAATTTCTCCGCATTATCCACTTTTTCTATAAGTTCTTCCCTGTTTGATGCCTTGCCGATACCCACGCTTGACCCCAGATTTGCCGGCTTTACGATTACGGGATAACCGAGTTTGCTCTCAACTTTGGAAATTATGTCATCTTTTGACGAAAGCCACTGACGGTCAGTAAACCACACATAATCCACCACCGGCACGCCACATTCGCGAAGAATCATCTTCATTGTTATCTTGTCCATACCGTTGGCACTTGAGAGAGTATTGCATCCGGCAAACGGTATGCCGATTGTCTCAAGCAAACCCTCGAAAATACCATCCTCGCCGTTTGTTCCGTGTAGCACTGGAATAACCACATGCAATTCAGCAACAACCGGATTACGCTTAGAGAACATGCCCGTATTAACCTTATACAGGTTATAATCTCCGTATTCAGGGCGCATGAACACTTCCTCAGCATCTTCAATAACTTTCTTCATATCCCGATAATTACGGATGTCAAGAAGATTATCACCCGTATACCAGCGTCCTTGTTTGGATATATATATCGGAATTATGTTATATTTTTCTTTATCAAAGGCATTGATTGCCTGAAGGGCGGAGATTACCGAAATCTCATGCTCAACGGAGCGACCGCCGAAAAAAACTGCTACATTCGTTTTCATAATGCAAATTTACTAATTACTCAGCTATTAAACAAAAAAATCCCTATGTTTCTGTTTCAATGGAAAGTATATGGCTGGCTCGAGTTTACCTGACGGAAATGAAAAACGGGGAGCTAAAATTGTCGCCCCCCGTTTTTGCAATATAGGATAGATTTTTGTCAAGTTCATTTTTTGCAATCAACAGCCGATTGCTCTACTGGCAGACACGCAATGTAGGATTTGATATATCGGTTGAAACCTTCTACCTCTTCCGCTGTCGGAGATATGCTGTTTCCTACATTTCCTCCAAATACCGCAGTATCAAGATAATCAGAAAGAGTCCTGTCATCAGCGTTGTTCACAAGATAGCCCGCAAGCAACGCCATACCCCAGGCTCCACCCTCTCCGGCTGTCTCCATTACAGAAATGGGCGAGTTAAGCGCCGCCGCAAGCACTCTCTGTCCGACTCCTTTTGTCTTGAACAGACCTCCGTGACCGGTAATTCTGTCAACCTTGATTTTCTCATCATTGAAGAGAATGTCATTGCCTATTTTCAACACGCTGACAGCACCAAAAAGATGTGAACGCATAAAATTGGCAAGGTTGAATCTATCTGTTACCGACCGAACGAACAACGGACGACCCTCTGAAAGACCGGTGACAGGCTCGCCGGAGAAATAGTTGTAAGAGAGCAACCCGCCGCAATCGGCATCTCCCGAAAGAGCATGATTATAGAGTTTCCCGTATAATTCATTCATATCTACAGGCATACCC
>NZ_CAJMXD010000092.1:0-8924 GCF_905219685.1 Barnesiella sp. CU968 | reverse complement strand
CTGTGACATATTCGAATGCCGCACCGAGTTTCTGAAGTCCGTAAAAATGAGTGTCAAGNCGGCGGCGACCGATTTTGTCACCACCCGGCTTCGGAAGAACGGCATGACCGAATCTTGCCACAAGCGGTCCCAGAATCATGACCGACCCTCTCAATGAAGCTGCCTTCTTTCTATATTCCGGAGTTCGGATATATTCAATATCTATATCGTCTGCCTGAAACTCACAGGTTGACTCATCAAGATAATTGACCTTTACCCCCATCTCCGCCAAGAGATTTATCAGGTTTGTGACATCAAGAATACGAGGCAGATTGGAAATTGTCACCTTCTCTTCAGTGAGAAGTGTGGCATAAATCACCTCCAATGCCTCGTTCTTGGCACCTTTGGGACTGATCTCTCCACAAAGGCGATGCCCCCCTTCCACTATAAAACTGCTCATTTTTTCTTCTTTTTACTTTTTGTCTGGCCCACAGGAACCGCTTCCTTAAATTCATGCAACAGATAAGTCTGAGGGTCAAGATCAATCTTTCCGCCGGAATATTCTCTCAGATCTTTTAGAATCTTCGCGTCATCAACCCCCTCCTTGTTATGAATAAGCATGAGCTTCTTCATATGATGCGCAATCAGCGAAATCAACACATCCTTTTCTTCACCATCCTCCATATCGGCAACTTTCTCTATCATCTTTTCGATGCTCTTGCCATAATGGCGATAACGCATTGGGGATGAAGTATATGGTATTTTTTCGGGTTTTGGATTCAGACGGTCTGCCGTTACGACATCACACGGAAAATCTATATCAAGTTGAAAACGGGACATAATGTTGATCTGATCCCATATCTGGGAGTAGTCACGCCCTTCTCCCACAAGTCCCGGGAAAAGGTTTGCCATTATATCCGCTATGGCGAACGCACACTTCGTGCGCTCTTCTCTGTCAGGTATGGAAACACAATAATCAACCATTCCCTGCACGTTTCTTCCGAACTCAGGAAGGGTAATGGGTTTGAGATCCGTATTATAAGGTATCATATTTATTATTGGCATGAAACTGTTAAAAAACGTCACACATGCAGTTGATTCTCTACATGTCCGCAACCGGTTTATTCTACAAAGATAACAATTTTTACCGAAAATATATCATTATCGTCTTTAAACCTTTATGTTATTTGGTGCAGCTATCTGCCACCCGCGTCACATCCGCTATATTCTGGGTCTGGCTACCGTCGTCTGGTATTCTTTAAGATATTCGGGAACCGAATATGCGATGTCAAGGAAGTCTTTCTCCCTCAATGCTTTCTCCGAGAGCGCAAGCATGTCTTTCGCCATAGGGTATAGATCTTCCATCCAATGTGCATTGGGAGAGTCAATAACATCTTTCGCCTTTCCCGCCCCGTCTCCCATAAACCATACTTCCTTTTCGGCAAGCAATCCAGAGTATGACTCGGAATCCAGAATCATCGGACCCGGACCTGCCACAGCATTCAGTGCAAAATCATAGGCGCCAGTAAAAACTTCCATCCTCCGGGCGTCAATCATAGGCACAAGTATCTCTTCTCCGGTAAAATTGAAATTACGGAACATTGCTTTGACGGCGAGTATCTTCAGAGTGCTCACTCCAATCAGCGGCACTCCAAGACTGAACGCAAGCCCCTTTGCCAGCGAAAGCCCTATTCTCAGACCGGTATAGGACCCGGGACCTATACTGACCGCAACTGCATCAAGTTTCCATTCTTTCCTTTTTACCTCTTCCATTGCACGCTCCACAAAAGGAGCAAGTACCTCGGCATGTTTCATGCCTTCCCTGTTCTCAAGATCGAACTCCAGAGCACCTTCTCGTGTCAGGGCAACAGAACAGATTTTACCTGAGGTTTCTATATTTAAAATTGTCGACATATTCTATTGTTTGTTTTTCTTTACGAACTGCTCCACACACCTTATTCCATCAATTGCAGCCGAGACTATTCCGCCGGCATAACCTGCGCCTTCGCCTGCCGGATATAATCCCGGAATCGCCACATGCTCGAGCGTCTCTTTGTCACGAGGCAGTCTCACCGGAGATGAGGTGCGCGATTCAAGTCCCAGAAGTATTGCCTCATTGGTCAGAAACCCCGGACATTTACGACCGAAGTCCTTGAACCCTTCGCGGAGTCGCCATGATATGAAGGGTGGAAAAAGCCTGTTGAAGTCAACAGGATGGATGCCGGGGGCATATGAGGTCTTCGGCAGTGAAGTCGAGACTTTCCCATCGGTAAAGTCTTTCATTCTCTGGGCGGGGGCGTTTATTGAATTTCCGGATTCATCATAAAATTTCCTCTCCATATCTTCCTGAAGCTGCAGAATCTCTAAAGCTCCAAGTTTCACGTATTCGGGAAAATCTCCGGGACGGATCTCCACAACCATTCCTGAATTGGCACGTTCTCCGGAGCGGGCGGACGCCGACATGCCATTGACCACAAGTTCACCCTCTGCACTTCCTGCGGGCACGACCACACCACCGGGGCACATACAGAAGGAATACACGCCTCGTCCCTCCACCTGCGTCACATAATTATATTCCGCGGGAGGAAGATACTTTCCGCGACCAGATTCAGAATGATACTGAAGGCGGTCGATAAGAACCTGCGGATGCTCAAGACGCACTCCAATGGCTATACCTTTCGCCTCCATAAGCACTCCTGAGGAATGAAGACGACGGAATGTATCATGTGCGGAATGACCGGTGGCGAGGATCACAGCCTCACCGCGAATCTCCTCGCCCGCGTCAGTGACAACACCCTTGCAGCAGCCATCTTCTATTATGAGAGAATCGGCTCGCGTCTCGAAACGGACATCACCTCCATAGCCGATAATAGTTGTGCGCATGCTTTTGATAACATGCGGCAGACAATCACTCCCTATATGAGGATGAGCGTCTACAAGAATGTCAGGATGTGCACCATGTTGCACAAGAAGCTGTAAAACTTCCTCCACATTCCCTCTTTTCTTACTGCGTGTAAAGAGTTTGCCATCGCTGTAGGCTCCGGCTCCACCCTCTCCGAAGCAATAGTTCGAGACAGGATTGATTTTCTTTTCTCTGCTTATCGCCGCTATGTCAAGGCGACGAGAATCCACATCGCGTCCCCGTTCTATCAGAACCGGACATATTCCGTATGTCACAGCCTTAAGAGCTGCGAAAAGACCGGCAGGTCCGGCACCTACAATCACTATTCTTGGAGATTCAGGCTTGATGACCTTGAACGATGCAGGCTTCAGGTCTGGAGAAATCTCTAAGTCATCACCTGTTGCCACACGTACACTAAGGTTTACAAGCACGTTGCGTTTTCGCGCATCGATAGAACGCCTCGTTATTCTCCATGAATTGATATCCGAAGGCGATAGTCTGAGCTGGCGTGCGATTGTCTCGGAGAGCAGTTTCTGCTCTCCCGCCACACGAGGTGACACACGCATGTTTATATCTTGAATCATCTGATAAGTCCGATATTTGGAACAACTCCATACTTTCAAATAACAAAATTACTCATTATTTGACAAATTTGACTAATTTTGTATTATAAAGTGCATTTAAAACCAGGATAAATGAAATCTATCGGAGTTCTGTTCGACCTTGACGGTGTCCTGATCGACAGCGAAAGCGAATATACCAAAGTATGGAGCGAGGTAAACCGTCGCTTCCCTTCTCAATATCCCGACCTCGCGTACAGGATAAAAGGTATGACTCTCGACAACATTATTGCCACGCATTATGCCGCTGCCGGACTCGGGGATAGTGTCAGGGCTACGCTTCACGAACTTGAGGCGCAAATGAGCTATAAATGGCTTCCGGGTGCAAAAGAGTTCGTAGAATGGCTTATAGCCATGGATATTCCAAGGGCACTGGTGACAAGCAGCGACAACAAAAAAATGGAACACCTCCGTGAGGAAATACCTGAACTGGAGGGTATGATGACGGAACTGGTCACCGCAGACCGGATCACAAGATCCAAACCGGATCCTGAAGGCTACATTCTGGCGGCGAACCTGCTTGGAGCCGATCCGAAGAACTGTGTGGTATTTGAAGATTCCCTTCAGGGCGTGAAAGCCGGCAGAGCCTCCGGGGCATATGTGACAGGCATTGCCGGCACTTTGCCGGCATCCGTTATCGAACCTTATTGCGATATGGTTGTAAATAATTTTGAGGAGCTCGACCGCGATGCTCTGATTGCCAAACTGACACGCTGATATATGACGAATATACCCCTTGCCGAAAGACTGAGGCCGAAGTCTCTTGACGATTATATAGGACAGACACATCTTGTAGGTCCGGACGGAATCATACGACGTATGATCGAGACCGGGAGGGTTAATTCTTTTATCCTGTGGGGACCTCCCGGGGTGGGAAAGACAACGCTGGCAAGGATAATAGCGTCGCAGACCGATGTGCCTTTCTACACTCTGAGTGCCGTCACATCCGGCGTAAAGGAGGTCCGAGAGATTCTGGCACGTTGCGAGGCGGATGCCCGCAGCATGTTTGTCAAGGGAAGACCAATTCTTTTCATCGATGAAATCCATCGGTTCAACAAATCTCAGCAGGATTCATTATTGGGGGCTGTGGAAAAAGGCACAGTCACTCTCATCGGCGCCACAACGGAGAATCCATCATTCGAAGTGATTCGCCCTCTTCTTTCCAGAGCTCAGGTATACACTCTCATGCCGCTGGAACTGGTGGATCTGGAAAATCTACTTGAACGCGCTTTGTCTAACGATGAGGTTCTTAAATCACGCAAATTCGACATCAGATCCAAAGACGCTCTGTTCAGGTTTGCCGGAGGAGATGCCCGGAAACTGCTTAACATAATAGATCTCATCGAGCAGTCTACAGGTGAAGACGAGACCGTGGTAATAGACGACAATGTGGTGACATCACGCCTGCAGCAGAATCCTGCCGCTTACGACCGCAATGGAGAGATGCATTACGACATAATATCAGCGTTCATCAAATCGATCCGCGGAAGCGACCCTCATGCTGCCGTTTATTGGCTGGCAAGAATGGTGGCTGGCGGCGAAGACCCGACTTTCATTGCCAGACGCCTTGTGATTGTTGCTGCAGAAGATATCGGACTTGCCAATCCCAATGCTCTTTTGCTTGCAAACGCCACATTCGATGCCCTCAACAAGATAGGATGGCCGGAAGGACGCATCATATTGTCGGAATGCGCCATATATCTTGCAAACTCTCCCAAAAGCAACACTGCATATGCCGCTATAGGTGCCGCGCTGGAGACTGTTGAAAGGACAGGAAACCTTCCTGTGCCGCTGCATCTTCGCAACGCTCCGACAAAACTGATGGCAGACCTCGGTTATCACAAGGGGTATAAATATGCTCATGATTACGAAGGAAACTTCGTGGAACAGCAATATCTTCCCGATGGTCTTGAGAATTATAAATTCTGGAATCCCGGAAACAATCCGTCGGAAATCAAGATGCGACAGAGACTCGATTCCCTTGACAAAAATCGTTTAAACGAATAAGGACGTCGCAATGACGTTTCAAGATGATTCAGACTATGTGGATACGTATTATCAGAGAGCAGTCAGTTCTCCGGTTACTGAGTCCATTATGTATCCTCTCACAGTAATGTCATCAGGCATAAGAGGGTGGTTCTTTATGAGGTCTACTGTCTCCTCTACGGCGGCATCCGTTTCCTCAAATCCGTGTAACCAATCCTTTAGGTTTATCCCGCAATGCTCCATAAGGCGTATGTGCTCCTCCGAAATGCCTCGTTCACGCATCAGAGAAAGCATTTCATTGGCATCCATACCCTGAACTCCGCAGTTGGTATGCCCTATGATCATGATTTCATTGACACCAAGCTCATAAACAGCTACGAGAAGCGAACGAACTGTAGAATCAAACGGATTGGTAATGGTTCCGCCGGCATTCTTTATCATCTTCACATCTCCGTTCTTTATACCTAAAGCTGCTGGTAACAATTCCACCAGCCTTGTGTCCATGCAGGTTACAATTGCAATCCGTTTATCCGGATATTTAGATGTGGCGAATTTTTCAAATTCACGATTTGCAACAAATTCACGATTGTATTCTAATATTGTATCAATCATAGTTGTCTGTCAAAATAAAGTACTATATATATCCCTATACGATTCTCATCCTGCTTTGCACCCTCCGTATGATTCTCAGTAAGCGATTACTTGCCGGGGTAGAAGGTTTCAAATGTCGAATCATCATAATAAACGGTTATCTGAACCACTTTTCGAGGATTTTTACGCATTTTTTCTATTTCCATTTGTAATTCGATACTTTTTGAATCCACCTGATTCCCGTTATTGATGCGGGATTGAGCTATGTTTCTACCCTCATTTAAGGCGTTGAGATTCGAATATTTTTCAATCTCCGACACATTGGGCGGATTATTCGGCTGTTCGCTGAATAAATTTGGAAAGTTCTCCTCGTCGCGACTCTCGCGGGGTGGTGCGACAAGCATGTCGCCTTCACCGAAGAGAAGCCAAAGCACCGACAAGCGAGGATACGCTGTATGAATCTGCCCAACAATAACATCAGAAATTTTCTTGTTTCGTCCGGTTAGTATCTGAGAAAGGCTCGGACGCGGGATTCCGCATTGGTCAGCAAACTGAGAGTTAGTCAAACCCATCTCATCAATGAACCCTTTTAGACGAATTGCCACATTATCCTCATTCATAAGGCGATTTTGATTTTTTAAATTCAGTATGCAAATTTAATTATTTATTTGCAAATTGCAAATTCTAAATAGTTAAATTTTGAATTTTACTTTTGAAACCAACATTTTACTTTTGCAATTTGCAATTCAAAATACTACACTAAAATGCTATAAATAATGTAGAGGTTATATATTAATAAGCTTAGTATTAACCCATTAAAGCCTTAAATGGACATTAGTGTACAACAAACACTCTAATATGAGCTTAAAAGTAACACATTACTTTCATTTTTAATTGTATCTGATTGATATGTTGCATTTTATTTTAATTCTAAATAGATGTTAATATGAAATATTTGCATTTATACACTATTAACTAATTCAAATTTTCACCTATTTACATTTATTATATTTGTTGTCGATTACAAACTTGATTTGAGTTTGTAATTTGCAATATTAATATATCTCTTGATTTACAGACTTAAATTAACAATCTCACATTCCGAATGGCAAATACCAGATATTTATCGTTGGACTTATTTGTTGAATGTTCCATTTTGACCAATTTGCAAATGCATTAAATCAACGCACTGCCCTGCTTTCTTGAGCCCCTTATTTTTTCTGACAACTTTTCTTTCGAGAGTACTAAAAACTCGTATTCTCATCCGCAAATTATGGAATATTCGATTCTCAAAGCCTTATTTACACAATAAAATAAGGATAGAATGTTAATTTATAACACTTTATCCTTATTTACAAAAAGCAATTCCAGATTGTAATCCGTATTGTTTTATATCTTTTTATTCTGTTTTTGTCTATTTCCTCTCAAAAACTGTTTAATTTTAAATGTAGGGTTAACTGAGAGGATTTTATTAGATGTTTTTAAGAGTTGAAGAGATCGCATTGTAAATTTAATCATCATTTCATTATTCTACAATAGATCGTCAATCAAGCATAAGGTTTATACTTCCGCCTAACGGAGGAATTTCCAATACCTCTTCGACTATATGATCTGAATCTGGACGGCGAAACAATATTGATGCCACTTCCCTATCATCCATCGCTTCCAGAATTTGATTTTGGGAAACTGTATCCGTTTTCAGTTGACTTGACACCAGAGACCCGTTTTCTGCTACAAATCTTGTCAAAATGTTGTTTTCTTCATTTTTCACGAGAATCGAATATTTTAAATCGTGCCTCTCCTCTGCCTGAAATTTTAAAATCTCGTAAAGATTTAAAATCCGAGCCATGCCGTATACTTCATAATTTCTGGCAGGTGAATATTTGTTGTCTATTCCAATTATATTTCTTATAGGGTAGCTATAGAGTTTCAGACCAAGATCCGGGTAGTCGTTTTTTATTTCTCCAAGAAGCCGGTAATAGGAGCACCTGTCACTCACATGAAGACAATACACTGTCACTTCATCATTCCCGGCATAGACAAATCCTACCCCGGTAACCTTATCATCAGAATTGATACAATAATATATACGCCCTCCGGAAACAAAACACTCTTTAATGGCTGTAATAAGCTCACATGTGGTATGAAGGATTCCAAGATGCCGGCAGGAATCTGGTCTGTAGTTTTCTCGCTTCCGGATATAGTCCGTGAGCAACCTCGCCTCGGAAAGGAGAAGCTCTTCGTCAGAGGATATTCTGCGGCATATAAGTCGTTCGCAATACCGCTGTTTGATATTCTTTATCCTGCTGTCTTCCTTATTTAGCACATGGAGGTTCTCAAGCGCGAAATCATGTGAAGATGTAAAACGTTCCACACTTCTATAAAAAGCGTTGACAAATCTGCGGTCACGGTAATAACGCTGCAATTCTTCATCAGCCGGAATTAGAAACATGAATGAATGACCGGAGTTTTTCATCCTTGATGCCAGCCGTTCAATCAGACCTCCCATTATACCGTGTTTCCTATAGGCGGGGTCAGTTGAAAGCCCGCATAAATAAAGACCTTTCAATTGATGGCTACTGTTGCCGAAATAATAAGGCACAGCAAGCAAAGCCGCCACGATATTCCCGTCTATCTCTTCATACTCCACCATCTCAATATTGAAAAAGGCATCAAAAACGAGTCTCACATATTCTTCGGAATCATGGAATGTCTCTTTCCATAGTCTCATCATCCCCTCTTTTATTTCAATTTCATTCATTCTAATAAATCCGTTTGGTTTATTTTTAAACAAGCTCTTATACAATAGTTCGTTAAAAAATATTCATAGGCTAAGCGGCATCTAC
>NZ_CAJMXD010000091.1:0-9049 GCF_905219685.1 Barnesiella sp. CU968 | reverse complement strand
ACCGACACACCTAATCGGCACCTAAACACTCCACCTCTCTGCAACCCTCCCTGCTGTGCGACATCTCTGCTCTGCGACCAGGGACAATCCTCTTTAATTCTCGAATCGGGACTTTAAGCGCTAATCTATAGGGGCAAAGCACAAGGCTGAACGAATGAGTGTCAGAAACAGACAGCTTCGCGAAGCCGGGTGCTTCGCGAAGCTGTCAGGTGCCGCTGCGTAGCAGCGGTTCAATTGGTTGTCGACTGCCAATAACCAATCGAGTCTTTTTATTCCCACTCGATTGTTGCCGGCGGTTTGGAGGAGATGTCGTAGACAACGCGGTTGATGCCGCGAACTTTGTTGATGATCTCGTTGGAGGTCTTGGCAAGGAATTCGTAGGGGAGATGCACCCAGTCGGCGGTCATGCCGTCGGTGGAGACTACGGCGCGTAGCGCGACACAGCTCTCGTAGGTGCGTTCGTCTCCCATCACTCCGACGCTCTGCACGGGCAGAAGCATCACTCCTGCCTGCCATACCTGACCGTAGAGCCCGGCTTCACGAAGACCGTCGATGAAAATTTTGTCGGCTTCCTGAAGAATACGCACTTTCTCGGGAGTTACCTCTCCGATTATGCGGATGCCCAGACCGGGACCGGGGAATGGATGACGACCCAGCAGACGGGGATCCATCTCCATTGCTTTGCCTACCCTGCGCACTTCGTCTTTGAAGAGTAGTCTCAATGGCTCTACTATCTTGAGATTCATCTCTTTGGGCAGACCGCCTACGTTGTGGTGACTCTTGATTGTCGCTGACGGACCTTTCACGGAACAACTCTCGATCACATCGGGATAGATTGTGCCTTGTGCAAGCCAGCGTGCGTTTTCAATCTTCTTTGCTTCGGCATTGAAAACCTCGACAAAGTCCTTGCCTATTATCTTACGCTTGCGTTCGGGATCCGTAACGCCTTTCAGATCTTCATAGAAGCGTTCTGACGCGTCTACGCCGACAACATTAAGCCCCATATGCTTATAGGAGTCGAGAACGTCCTCAAACTCGTTTTTACGCAACAGTCCGTTGTTGACGAATATACATGTGAGTCTGTCGCCGATTGCCTTGTGCAGCAGCATTGCCGCCACGGAAGAATCGACACCTCCGGAGAGTCCGAGTATCACACGTTCGTCACCGAGTTTCTCTTTAAGCTCGGAGACTGTAGTCTCGATGAATGATGCCGGACTCCATGAGCCGTCGCATCCGCATATGCCGAGAACGAAGTTTGAAAGGATGCGGGTTCCGTCGGTGGAGTGATATACCTCGGGATGAAACTGTATCCCCCAAGTCTGTTCTCCCTCTATATGATATGCGGCTGCGCGGACATTCTCGGTGGAACCGATGACGTGATAATTCTCCGGCAGGCGGGTGATTGTGTCACCATGGCTCATCCATACCTGTGTCGGGGAGGGAACGCCGAGCATGAGGGGGTCTTCAGGCGCGATTACTGTAAGCATCGCGCGACCGTATTCGCGTGACGGAGCCCCTTCGACCTCTCCGCCATATTCGTTGGCGAGAAGCTGCGCGCCGTAGCAGACGCCAAGGAGGGGAAGTTTCCCCTTTATAGCGCTTATATCCGGCTTGGGAGCATCCTCATCGCGCACTGACGACGGAGAACCTGAAAGAATCACACCCTTCACATCCTCATTGAGAGCGGGAATCTTGTTGAAAGGGTGAATCTCGCAATATACATTCAACTCACGCACACGGCGCGCAATTAGCTGAGTATACTGCGATCCGAAATCTATGATCAATATCTTCTGCATGATTATCCTCTTGAATAGTTTGGAGCCTCTTTGGTTATGGTCACATCGTGGGGATGGTTCTCCGTCACTCCTGCCGAAGTGATGCGAGTGAATTTTGCATTGTGAAGAGCATCTATGTCTTTAGCGCCGCAATAACCCATGCCTGAGCGCAGACCTCCTGCGAGCTGGTAAACAGTCTCGCTGAGCGTTCCCTTATATGGCACGCGAGCCACGATACCTTCGGGCACGAACTTGCTTGAGTCGCACTTCTCGCTTTGGAAATAGCGGTCTTTCGAACCTGCCTCCATAGCCTCCACAGAACCCATTCCGCGATATGATTTGAATTTACGCCCGTTATAGATTATGGTCTCGCCCGGAGATTCCTCCACTCCGGCGAACATTGAACCGCACATCACGCAGTTGCCGCCCGCCGCGAGAGCTTTCACGATATCGCCCGAATAGCGTAGACCGCCGTCGGCAATCACCGGCACACCATACTCCCGTGCAACCTTAGCCGCATCGAATATAGCGGAAAGCTGAGGCATTCCGACCCCTGCCACGATGCGGGTCGTGCATATGGAACCGGGACCGATACCAACCTTGATACCGTCGGCACCCGCCTCGATAAGGAAACGCGCAGCCTCGCCGGTGGCGATATTTCCCACAACCACGTCAAGCCCGGGATAAGCCGCCTTGACAGCCTTGAGAGTCTTGGTCACATTGGCGGAATGTCCGTGGGCGGTATCGATGACAACGGCATCGACACCAGCGTCCACGAGTGCCTTTACGCGATCGAGCGTATCGCCCGTCACGCCAACGCCGGCAGCCACCCTCAGACGTCCCTTGTTGTCCTTGCAGGCAGAAGGGTAATCCTGAATCTTGGTGATGTCACGATAAGTGATAAGCCCCAAGAGATGTCCGTCCTTGTCCACTACGGGAAGTTTCTCTATCTTATTCTTGAGAAGTATCTGCGAAGCCTCGGCAAGGTCGGGATTATCCGTGGTCACAAGCTTCTCGCTTGTCATAACCTCGGCAATCGGGAGCTCCATGTTCTGCTGGAAACGGAGGTCGCGGTTTGTTACGATACCGATTAGTCTGTTTTCTGCATCCACGACCGGAATGCCGCCGATACGGTTGTCGTGCATCAGTTGGAGAGCCTCCCCTACTGTCTGCTCCTTGGTGATGGTCACCGGATCATAGATCATGCCGCTCTCGGCGCGTTTCACCTTGCGCACCTGCGCAGCCTGCGCCTCGATCGACATATTCTTGTGGATCACACCTATTCCACCTTCACGGGCGATAGCTATCGCCATCTCCGCCTCTGTAACCGTGTCCATGGCAGCAGACACAAACGGGATATTGAGCGGGATGTTGCGTGAGAAACGTCCGGCAAGGCTCACCATATTCGGAGTGACCTCAGAATATGCCGGTATCAGGAGAACATCGTCGAATGTCATCCCTTCCTGAACTACTTTTTCATCTATGAAACTCATGGTGTCAGAAATTTTTGAGTTCGTTTGCTACTGTTATTGTCTGGGTGCGGTCCGGACCGACGGATATCATGCCTACAGGAACGCCCGTCACCTCCTCTATCTTGCGCACATAAGCCTTTGCCGCCTCCGGCAGCTCCTCGAAAGACTTTGCACCGGTGATATCCTCTTTCCACCCGTCGAGTTCAATCAATACAGGCTTGCACTTCGCAAGACGCGATATTGTGGAAGGGGGAGTGTCGAGAATCTCGCCGTCGCACTCATATCCGGTGCAGATGCTTACCTTGTCAAGACCTGAAAGGACATCGAAAAGCATCAGTGCCCAATTGTCGATGCCGGAAAGGCGAGCGACATAGCGTGCCACAACGGCATCAAACCAGCCGATACGGCGCGGACGGCCGGTCACGGTGCCGTATTCATGACCGCGTTCGCGGATTTCATGTGCGATATCGCCGAAAAGCTCTGTCGGGAAAGGACCCTCACCCACGCGGGTGCAGTATGCCTTTGCCACACCGAGCACATTATCAATCCATTTAGGAGAGATGCCCGCTCCTACAGGCACACTTGCCGCCGAAGGAGTGGAAGATGTGACGAAGGGGTACGTGCCGTGGTCGATACACAGCATCATGCCCTGCGCGCCCTCGAAAAGCACCTTCGCGTCAGTGAGAAGAGTGTCATTGATAAGTTTCGAAGTGTCGGTGATCATATGTCCGATCTTTCCGGCAATCTCCATATACTGGTCGTATACCTCTTTGAAATCGAATTCAGGAAGTCCGAGCATCTTCAGCTCGCGGTTTTTCACATCGAGAGCCGCCTTCAGCCTTTCAGCGAAATACTCAGGCTCCAGCAGGTCGCCCATACGCAGACCCACACGGCTGTATTTGTCGGAATAAGCGGGACCTATGCCCTTCTTGGTCGTACCGATGAGCGACTCACCCTTCATATTCTCATAAGCACCGTCAAGAGCTGAATGCCAGGGCATCACCATAGCCGCACGGTTGGAGATGAAGAGCTGATAATCCGTGACACCCTGCTGATGAAGGCGATCAAGCTCAGCGATAACAGAAACAGGATTGACAACCATACCATTAGCCATCACATTCACAGTGCGCGGGTTGAAAATGCCCGACGGAATGCTCTGTAACGAATATTTCTTGCCGTCAAACACCACTGAATGTCCAGCATTGTTGCCTCCCTGGTAACGAACCACCATATCAGCGCGACAAGCGAAGTAGTCGGTCATTTTCCCCTTTCCTTCATCGCCCCACTGCGATCCGATTACAACTAATCTTTGTGACATATTCTTCGATTTTTCTTTTGTTTTATTATTTGAGTCCGTTGCGCTGATAGATATAATCAACGTTCTTCATGTAATATTCGAGAGTGAAGCATGCGTCGAGTTCCTCCTCTGTAAGCGCACCCATCACCACTTCGTTCTGTTTGAGCAGATCCTGATATGCCGCACCGGAAGCCATCGCCTGCATCGCCACAGGCTGCACCGTGTCGTAAGCCTGTTCGCGCACGAAACCTTTCTCTATAAGGGCATTCATGACGCGCTGCGCGAATATCACACCGTTGGTGAGATAGATGTTTGATTTCATTCTGTCTTCAAACACCACAAGGTTCTCAAGAATGCCCATCATGCGGTTGAGCATATAGTCGAGAAGTATGGTTGCGTCAGGCATAAGAATACGCTCAGTAGCCGAATGTGAGATGTCGCGCTCGTGCCATAGAGCCACATTATCGTAAGCAGTCATCATATATCCGCGGAGCACGCGCGCGCATCCGCACATATTCTCGCTTGATATTGGATTTCGCTTGTGCGGCATAGCACTTGAACCCTTCTGCCCTTTTCCGAACGACTCCTCCACCTCATGCACTTCCGTGCGCTGGAGATTACGGATTTCGAGAGCCATCTGCTCGATGCTGGCGCCTATCAGGGCAAGAGTAGCCATGTAACATGCATGGCGGTCGCGCTGGATTACCTGAGTAGAGATATCCGAAGAAGCTATGCCGAGTCTTTCGCATACATAATCCTGCACGAACGGAGGAATATTAGCGAAATTACCTACAGCACCGCTGATCTTGCCTACCTCCACGCCACGCGCCGCGGCGCGGAAGCGTTCGAGGTTGCGCTGCATCTCTGCTCTCCACAACACCCATTTAAGACCGAAAGAGGTAATGTCGGCATGTATGCCGTGTGTGCGTCCTATGCATGGGGTGTATTTGTATTTCTCAGCCTGACGACCGAGCATTTCTATATATTTCTCCAGATCCTCGAGGATTATGGCGTTAGCCTGCTTGAACAGGTAGCCGTTGGCAGTATCAACCACATCGGTAGAGGTGAGACCGTAATGCACCCATTTGCGCTCCTCGCCGAGAGACTCCGACACGCAGCGTGTAAACGCCACTATGTCATGGCGGGTCTGCAGTTCGATTTCCTTTATGCGGTCGATATTGAAAGTAGCCTTCTCGTTGAGCTTTGCCACATCCTCTTCGGGCACAACACCGAGTTTGCTCCATGCCTCGGCAGCAAGGATCTCAACTTTAAGATAGGCATTGAATTTGTTTTCTTCTGTCCAAACCTGGCGCATTACATCGCGCCCGTATCTTTCTATCATGATTATTCTTGTTTTTTAGAAGTTATTTAACAACCTTCGGTCAGGATTTGATTGCCTGATAGCCTATGTCGCTGCGGCTGAAGAGCGAAGCGCAGTCAATCCGGGCAATGTCGGCAAGCACCTTGTCGCGTGCCTCCTTGAGATCCGCACCTTTGCCGACGACCATCATCACGCGTCCGCCGGCGGTCAGAATACTACCGTCTTTCGCGGCGGTTCCCATATGGTATACGGAAGACTCGACTTTATCAAGACCCTTTATCACCTCACCTTTCGCATAGCTGCCGGGATACCCCTTGGATGCGAGCACTATGCCGAGCACAGCCTCTGGATTCCACTCAATCTCGAAATCCTCCCCATCTACGGCAGCGTTGAACAGAGCGTATATGTCGCTCTTCATGCGAGGAAGCACTACCTCAGTCTCCGGATCGCCGAAACGGGCATTGAACTCTATCACCTTCGGTCCCTCTTCGGTAAGAATAAGACCACCGTAAAGGATACCGGTAAAAGGAAGTCCTTCCTTGACAAGACCGGCGGCAACAGGACGTATAATGCGTTCCAGAGCCTCATCGCGCACAGCATCGGAAATAAACGGCACCGGGGAATACGCCCCCATGCCTCCGGTATTGGGACCCTTGTCGCCATCGAAAGCGCGCTTATGGTCCTGAGCCACAGCAAGTGGATACACCTTCTCGCCCGACACTACACACATGAACGAGAACTCGGGTCCGGAGAGGAAATCCTCCACCACTACCCTTCCCTTGCCGAAACTCGCGTCAAGGAGCATATCGCGCAGTGCCGCCTCCGCCTCATCATATGTCGCGGCGACAACCACTCCCTTCCCTGCCGCAAGTCCGTCATATTTGATTACTGCAGGAAGAGGGCGCTTCCTTACATAATCCCACGCATCTCCGAACTCATCGAAAACGCGATACGCGGCTGTGGGAACATTGTATTTGTCCATCATCTCCTTCGCGAACTCCTTGGAGCTCTCGATTCGGGCGGCACCCTTTGTCGGACCGAAAATACGGAGACCGTCTTCTGCGAAACGGTCGGCAACACCGGCGGCAAGCGCAGCCTCCGGACCAACCACTGTCAGATCCACGGCATTCTCCGCTGCGAACCGCGCCAGAGCGTCGACATCCTCCACGCCGATACCCACGCATTCCGCAAGCGCGGAAATACCCGCGTTGCCGGGCGCGCAATATATCTTATCAACCTGCGGGCTGCGCGACAGAGCCTCCACGATTGCATGTTCTCTGCCGCCGCTGCCTATAACAAGAACTTTTTTCATAATCAATGCTTAAAATGACGCATGCCGGTAAAGAGCATGGCAATACCCTTCTCGTTCGCTTTCTTGACTGAATCCTCATCGCGGATAGAGCCTCCGGGCTGAACAATGGCGGTGACACCATATTTCGAGGCGAACTCCACTGTATCGTCAAAAGGAAGGAATCCGTCGGAAGCAAGCACAAGACCCTCTGTATGACCTGCGGCTTTTGCCTCTTCAAGCGCGATCTCGGCAGAACCCACACGGTTCATCTGACCTGCGCCCACACCTACAGTGGCGCCATTCTTAACAACCACGATCGCGTTTGACTTGACATGCTTCACCACACGCCAGCCGAAATTCATATCCGCAAGTTCCGCTGCCGAAGGCTTACGCTCGGTCACAGTCATCTCTTCCGTGATTTCCTTGCATTCAAGGTCGGCATCCTGCACAAGCAGACCGCCGGTAACGCCGACATATTGTTTCTGCCTGCTGTCGGATTTCGACATATTCACCTGAAGCAGACGGAGATTTTTCTTGGAAGCGAACACTTCGAGAGCCTCGGGAGTAAATTCGGGAGCCATGACGATCTCAAGGAAAATTGGCTTCATAAGTTTTGCAGTCTCCCCGTCAAGAGGACGGTTAACAGCCACAATGCCGCCATAAATGCTTACCTTGTCCGCCTCGTATGCCTTGGTCCAAGCTTCGGTTATATCCTTACCTGTGGCTGCGCCGCAGGGATTCATATGCTTGAGACCGACAGCAAAAGGCTCGTCAAACTCACGCACAATCTGGAGAGCCGCGTTGGCATCCTGGATATTGTTGTATGAAAGCTCTTTGCCGCCAAGCTGTTTTGCATAGGCAACGGAATAGGGAACCTCCTCCTCGGCACGATAGAACATCGCAGCCTGATGGGGATTCTCACCGTAACGCAAGCTCTGAACCTCATCGAACGCGAGGAAAAGCTTCTCGTCAAGACCTGCCTGACGGCGCATATAAGACGCGATATGCGAATCGTAGAGAGCAGTATGGGTATACGCCTTTGCCGAGAGTTTCAGACGCGTCTCAGGGAGTGTGTCTCCCGTCTCGCGGATTTCGGAAAGGATGGTGTCATAATCCGAAGGATCGCAGACCACGGTGACATCGCGGAAATTCTTTGCCGCACTGCGGAGCATCGAAGGACCGCCTATGTCGATATTCTCCACGGCATCCTCCATGCTCACACCCTCTTTGGCAATAGTTGCCTCGAAAGGATAGAGATTCACGCACACCATCTCGATTGTCTCGATTCCGTTTGCCTCAAGCTGCGCCATATGGTCGGCGATGTCGCGGCGACCGAGAAGACCGCCATGCACCTTCGGATGAAGGGTCTTCACACGACCGTCGCAGATTTCCGGGAAACCTGTGACATCGCTGATGTTGATAACGTCAATGCCGCTCTCGCGAAGCCGCGTCATTGTGCCGCCGGTGGCGATTATCTGCCAACCGAGTTCTTGCAGGGAACGGGCAAACTCCACCACTCCCCTTTTATCGCTTACACTTATTAATGCTCTCATATTCTCTTAATTTATTAATTCTGAAGAAGACGCGCTATGATTTCCGGATACAGGCGATGCTCCTCCGCATGGATCATATCCTCAAGTTCAGTCATGTCTTCACCCTCATATGGGATGGCACGCTGGGCAATTATCCTGCCGCCATCGAGTGTCTCGTCCACATAATGGATAGTTATGCCATATATCTTGACTCCATATTCGAAAGCGTCCCGGATGCTGTGGGCACCCGGAAATGCAGGTAGCAGCGCAGGGTGCAGATTTATTATGCGTCCGCTGTAGCGTGTGAGCAGCTCATCGCCAATAATCCGCATATATCCGGCAAGACACACGAGATCCACAC
>NZ_CAJMXD010000090.1:0-9069 GCF_905219685.1 Barnesiella sp. CU968 | reverse complement strand
TTCATAACCTTCCGCCATCCTCCCTTTAGCATCCTTCAGGAAAGCCTCAATCTCCTCCACGCGCCGGGAGGCTGAACCGAGCTTCAGAATCTCCTCCGCGCTTTTCGGCTTCGAAGTCTCCTTCCATGTAGCCCCGTCATATCCGCGTGCGTTGTAACATGAATAGTTGTGCCAGTCGAGATGCGCGGTATAAACCGATATTTTTGTATTTCCCAGATCCACCTCCGCCCGATAGATAGTCCCTGAATCATCCTTTAGAGGATAAACCGTTGAAAATTCTTTTATGGGAAACCTGCTTATAATCCCCGAATCCTCACTCGGATATGAATAGTATGCAACACCTTTGTCTCGCAGCGACCCGCATAGTTTACCGGTGAAATCCACGCCTCCATAATTACGGACCTCGCTGAGAGTGACGAAATCCGGCTTAAGCCGCCATATTTCATCCACAAGAGCCTCATATCCACCCTTGACCATCGTGCATTCCTGCCATATGTTGAGCTGAAGCATACTGAACACACGCTTGAGGCTCACCGCGAAACCTCCGGCACGCGCCATCCTTACCGGAATCACCGAGGCCGCCGTGACACGGCTTCTCTTTATCTCATACTTCTCCGGATTTGTAAAGCCGTCGCTGTCCGCTGCATCGGCATATATGGTACATTCATATTCCACACCTTCTGGCAAGAAATCAAACCTGAGTTCATAATCCCTCGCTTCCTCGTTGGTCACACCTCCCACAAACCAATTCTCGCTGTTCCTGTCTTTTCGCGCAACCACGATATAGTCTCCAGGCTCCGCATCGAGGTACCTGCTCTCGCTCCAGTCAACAGGCACATCCTTTATAAATTGGAAAGCATCCATATGCCTCTCATAATGTTCCGGCATATCAGCAGCCATCTGTATCGGGGAATACATCGTGAGATAAAGTCCTAACTGGTTGGCAATCGTGGCGCGTTTCCTTTTCCCCTGATAACCTGGCGCGAATGAAGTAATATCCATTCTGAATATACCCGGCGTGAAATCCATCGGGCCACCCTGCAGCCTCGTGAAAGGGAGGATTGTGACATGTCGCGGGGTCATCTCCGCATATTCCTGACCCATAGCGCTCTCGTTCGCCATAAGGTTGGGCCAGGTGCGGCAAAGTCCGGTGGGACGCACAGCCTCATGCCCGTTGACCATGATATGCTTTGCGGCGGCCTTCTCAACCGCGTTCTGATAATGGTTAACAATATCCTGGCTGTAATGGAATTCTCCCTTAGGCAATATCCTGCCAACATACCCGCTCTTCACCGCGTCATACCCATACCGGTTCATAAGGTCGTAGGCGGCATCAAGGTGACGTTCATAATTCCCCACCGATCCGGAAGTCTCATGATGCATCATCAGTTTGATTCCTTTCCCTTTCGCGTAACCGTTCAAAGCAGCGATGTCAAAATCCGGATAGGGGGTCACGAAATCAAATACATAATCCTTCTCCTTCCCGTACCAGTCTTCCCAACCTACGTTCCACCCCTCTATAAGCAACTGGTCGAAACCATGTCTGGATGCGAAATCTATATATCTCCTGACATTCTCATTGTTCGCGCCATGCCGTCCATGCGGTGTGGCCTTGGAATAATCGAAAGTTGCCAAGTCAAAATTCTCTGCTTTCGTATAGCTCCATCGGCTTTTACCCGTGATCATCTCCCACCATACACCCATGTATTTTATCGGGTGTATCCATGAGGTATCCTCAATCTTGCAGGCATCGTTCAGATTAAGAATCATGTTGGACGCCAGGATGTCAGTGGCTTTGTCGCTTACCATAACCGTTCGCCAGGGTGTCTTGAACGGAGTCGTCACATGCGCCGCCGTCCCGTCGGGACGAGGTGTCAGATGGGATTTGAAAGTCTTGCTTTTTCTATTATAGTCGAGATGCATGGCGGGAAAATTCACCAGCGCCGCCTCATGTATATTTACATATATTCCGGCATCCGTCTTCATCATAAGCGAAGTCTGCACCCCCTTGGAGGGCGGGATGGCACTGAGCCGCGACTCTGTGTATTCATATTCCTGCGAATCATAGTCGAGAGGAATCCACCATGCCGTATGGTCTCCTGCCATGGCAAACGAGGTCTTCTCCTCTTTCACGACAAGGAGGGAATCCTTACTCCCGGGGAATATATACCTGAACCCTATGCCGTCGTTGAAAGCCCTGAACTCTATGCTCATTCTCCTGTCCCCCTTCGACAGACCTACCACCATTCCGTTATAATTCTCACGTATCGAACTGTTCTCGCCCCATACCGGACTCCACACGCTGTCGCATTCGGTACGTGTGACACCGTCAACCTTAAATCCTTTGTCGAGCGAAGTCCCGGTTGCAAAGGAGAAACCCATCGGTGAAGTCCTGACAATTTCAGTCCCCTTGAAAGAGAGAGAATACGTAGGCACACCCTTGTTTGTCAAAGCGAACGAAACCTTCAGATTACCGTCAGGCGATTTTAGAAAAATGTCGCCCCAGACACCCAAGGCGACACATATCAATCCTAAAGCAATAAATATCTTTCTCATTATTCTTAGAAGTTGTCCGTTCCACAAAAGTAGTGAAATTTCTATAGATTGTTTAAAAATAAGCTCTTATCTGGAATGCAAATGCAACACCCGACTTGAGTATTCACTTTTGCGGTCATCGGGCACATCATGACGGTAAGGGATATCGAGACCATTGTCCATCAGGAACGCTCCGGAATAACTCTTCCCTTCAAAGGGCATCGGAGTGTCGTCGATACGGTTGAGTTCCGTGACGGTATACATTCTTTCCCTGTCGAGACCGTCAAGTTTAACCATCGGCAATATCTGCCCGGCAAAGGGTTCTGTCCTGTACCAGAACACCACGGCATCATCCTTCTGCGGCGACACATACATCAGCGAAGCCACGCCCAGACGATCGTATGGAGACACCAAACGGTAGAGATCGCCAAACTGGATAGTGCCACGCACTGACTTATAGTCCGCAATCGCCTGTCGGCATACATTCCTCTCCTCTTCCGTCATCTCTTTGGGCTGCAGCTCGATTCCGAGGCGTCCGCTCATCGCCACGTCCGCCCTGAATTTTATAGGCGTGCTCCGGCGTGTCTGATGATTCGGCGACGCGCTTATATGCGCCCCCATGGCTATGGCGGGATAAAAGTGCGACGTGCCCCATTGCATATAGATCCGTTGGAGAGGGTCGGTGTTGTCGCTGGTCCAGAATTCATCGAAATATCTGAGCACTCCCCAGTTGACGCGACCGCCACCGCCGCCACACGCCTGCATCACTATGTCGGGATGACGCTCACGCACCCTTTTGAGCACCTCCTCGAAACCTTTATGCCAGTCGATATATAGATGGCTTTGCTTCTCTTTTGAAAGATGCTGGGAGCCATGCATGTAGATGCCACTGTTTGAATCCCACTTGATATATTCAATTCCGGGATTTTCCTTAAGAATCCTGTCAACAACATCCACCGCGTAATCACGAACCTTGGGATTCGAGAAATCGAGAACAACCTGCGAGCCGCCGCGTCCTGCCACTATGTCGCGTCGCGAGGCTTTCAGAACCCAGTCAGGATGCTTCTCGTATATCTCGCTTGAGATATCTGCCATCTCCGGTTCAAGCCAAAGGCCGAAACCTACGCTGGCAACCCTTGCGCTGTCGGCAAGGGCATTCAGCCCGTGCGGCAGCTTGCGCCGGTCTGTCACCCAGTCGCCAAGTGCTTTCGAATCATCATTGCGTTGGTATTTACCTCCAAACCAGCCGTCGTCCATCACGAACAATTCGCCCCCGAGCGCGGCTGCATCCTTCATCATCGCAACCATCTTAGGTTCATCAATATCGAAATACACCCCTTCCCAACTGTTGAGCAGCACCTTACGCGGACTGTCTCCATGACGGAGAATATGCTTTCTTCCCCATCGGTGGAAATTGCGGCTCACGCCTCCTTTCCCTTCGAGACTGAACGTCATCGCAACCGGCGGTGTCACAAATCTCTCTCCGGGTTTGAGGCGATATGATGAATTGTCTGGGTTTATTCCCGCTCTAAAATGGTGATACCTGCCGGTATGGGTCTCTATGTCCATCACATAATTGCCGCTGTAGCACAATACCGCACCGATTGTGGCGCCATGCCGTTCATGCGGCGGTCCATCGAGAGAAAGCATCACCTCCGCCCGCGAGGTCTGCGAATTTCGGACACCATCCTTGTTCCTTATCCGCATCACCCCCGGCAGCAGCGGCTCCTCGACTATCCTCGACTCATTCGCCCAGGTTCCCGCCATATGGCTGACCCATACGTTGCCCATGTGGACCGGAAGATAAGCCGAGTCGTAATGCGTCAACAATACCTCTCCCTTCTCGCGACTGGTAATCTCTGTCCAGGTCTCAAAAACTTCGGAATCGGGATAGGTGCGGTAACACACATCCACGTCGAAAGGATATACGTCATCGGATGTCATGACCTTTGTCACAAAAGATCCCCCCGCACTGTCCGTCACGACATCCCTGACCACAAGACGGCTCGTCATATTGCCGTCAGAATGGACAACCCACAATGATGTCTCGTCATCCGGATATTTCCCGTAAGCCGCATATGCCTTGGCATCCGGAATACCGGCAGCAACGATTCCCGGAATCTCTTCCGCCCCAAGCCTTGTACCGTAGTATACGAACTTCAATTCCTCGCCCTTGTTCGCTTCAAGCACAAGAGAAGTGGAAGGAGTCTGCACATGCACAGTCTCCCCCGCAGCATTATGCGAAACGGCAAGGACTGTTAGCGATAGGATACTACATGCGCACCTTGACAGCCTTACCATCCTTGAGCATTATATAGATATTACCTTTGGCAGGAACCTTGACCTCCATACCGGTCAAATCAAAATAGCGTGGTTTACCAACTGTCTCCATCTCGATTGCAGACACTGCAGATGAAGTATCGGGAGCTGTTGTAATAACTACCTCTTTGCCCGGTTCACACGTAACCGTCGCCGTTCCTTCAACAACCGGCACTGTTTTACCCCCTACCGTAACCGCCTTCAAAAAAAAACCATCTTTGGATTTCACGATAATGACACGATTCGAGTCCGGGACGCGCACGGTATTGACACCATCCGCCAATGAGACCGGCGTTTCCTCCCCGTCAAGTGTCAGGGACGCCGCATTGGCATTGGCGATGCTGACCTTTACAGACAGTAGACCGTTTTCCACGACTCCCCAGTCTTCCACGTCACCGTCAACTCCGGCTTTCCCGTCAGCGGCATATACACAAGTAAATGAAGAACACAATAACGCTAATGCTAAGAATCTTTTCATGATATGATGTTTTTAGTTAAACAGCTTTTTATGCGGATGTACATATAAGGCGATTATAAGCATGAAACACACATACCTGTCAGCAGCATTCCAGAAAACTTGTTTAAAGAATGACCATCAGCGGTATTCCAGCCATGTCGTGGCTACGCACGGCTCATTCACCTTGAAGCGTATCCAGCGGGCCTGGAAGGCATCCGGGAAACGATGCAACAATGAATCTCCGGGGGAAACCTCAAAATCTCCATAATGCATCCAGTCCCCTTCCCCTGTCGGATCAGCCTCGATGGTAAATATCACCCTCTTGTCAGACTTGTGGGAAATATTGAGCACACGGTCATCATAGAAACCTATCAGGTAAGGTTCTGAATATTCTCCTGCAATAACATCCTTGTCAACCCACGGACCGCCATGACCTGTCGGCTTGCCGAGTTTCCACAGGTCATCGATTGAACCTGCCCATAGTGTCAATTTACCGTCATCAGATTTTATCAGACGCTCATTATCCGCGACGTTGCTTTCTGCCACACCTGTCATCACGAGCATCCCCCTGAACGACGCATAGTCGTTGATGTTAAGGTTATGGGAAGAAACCGGACGGATCTTTGCGAAACCGTCGGCATTCTCCGCAGGCAACTCATAGAATGTGCCGTGGACGTTTAACAAATCCCTTTCGGTTGCCACCTCCCGGCAAATCCTGAGCTTACGGCTTTTCGTCGGCGCCGTGAACGCCCTCTGTCCTAACGGAAGATTCCATTTGCGCCCCTTGTCATCGGTTATGGCTACAGACCCGGAAGTGATCTCCATTCCTGTCGATGAAACGGGAAGTTTCTCACGTATAAATGACTCTTTGGCTTTGTCATTCCTCTTTATGAGGTTCATGCCGCCATCAAGTTCATAATAGGATGTCCCGTTCTCCGTGGATGCGGCAATACCGAGTTTACGGCTGTCATTACCAAGACAATACAACAAACCCTCGGAATCGGGGGATTCCCCAATCTTCGCCAATCCGTTGAAGATGTCGGAGGACTTCTCTCCCCTCTTCTCCTCTCCTGAGAACGAGAACACCACGCTCCCTTTGGTTGATTTATCCGCAAACACGCGAATCCACTCCCCTTTGTCGGAAGAAGAGAATTCCACGAAACACGACCCCGAGGCAGGTACCGTTTCCTTTCTGAGTATCCCCTTCCCTTTGGAATCCTCCACTTCAAACGTAAACGTCACCGGCTCCCCGCCGTCATTACGGATCCAAGCACATCTTTTTGGCCACGCACCGAATAGGAAAGGCTCGCTAAACTCACCTGCGGATATTACCTCATTGAGCCACACCGCCCCGGCCGCGTTCACCGGTCCAAGATCCGTAAGCCTTTCGGGAGAAAGGAACCACAGATTGGAGTTGCTTTGTCCCGGACCGGCAATTCCCCCCTTGATTTTTCTTGTATTGAGAAACTCTTTCTTAGCGGAATCGTCACACCCGAAGACGAGCCTGTCGTTCCAACGCGTGAAATCACCGATAACCTTCAGATAGGCGGAGAGAGGACGGATACCTCCGGTCTCATCTTTACCGAATTTTTCGGGGAATTTCCAGAACATGCCATGCATGGTCATCAGCTTGAAAGGTGATTCAGGCGTCCCAACCTCACGGATACGCGGCCATTCGGTGTTCCAGCCGTGCGCGCCGTCATACGAATGACTCGCCTTCGGAAGCCTGTAAAAATCCCAGCCCCCGTTTTCACGCACACCAAGCAGGATTGATTTATAATCCCAGCCAAGTGCATATATAGGATCCGTCTCGGGCGAAGAATTCCCATTTATTCCACCGGGGCCTGTGACTTCAGTGAACTGGTTACGTCTCACAACCTTCCAGTCTTTACCATCCCATTCCGCAAGGCAACCCGAGGGGATATTGAATTTTTCCAATGCTTCGGGCACAGCTTCGCCATTATTGGAGAACACCATCACTCCTTGACCGCTATAAAGCCCTTTCCCGTGCGCACCGGGCAGCAGATCGTTCTGCGGGTTCACTCCGTTGTCATCGTGTTCTCCCGAATTTGCATCCGGATAAAGTTCCTTATGTTCCAAGGTATTGACATCAACTTCGTAGAAACCCTCCTCCATAGTGGCTATATACACCTTGTTCGCGGGGTCGGTAAGGTGACGCGCCACTCCGGTGTATCGTCCCTGGGCATCGGAATACGACAATGCCCTGACATTGCAGAGCGAGTCGATAAAATAGGGACCGATGATGAGTTGACCGCTTTCCTTATGAATCATGCGGTCAGCAGGCGTGCCTCCGATGCTTTCGGGACGCACCTTCACGGAAAGCGAATCGTCAATCTCATACAGCTTATCGCTTGATCCCCAGGGAAGATGCGGGCCGTAAGTTATCACCCAAAGTTTTCCCTGCCATGGCACAACAGCCCCTGTGCCACATTCACCTTCGTTATTATAATACGCGAGATGGAGATAAACGCCCCCGAACTGCGGATAACGCTCCCCATCACCGGCAACGGTTCCCATTCCGTTACATCCGGCAAGCATGCCGGACGCAACGAGAATGGAAACGACCTTACAAATTCCTTTTTTACCTTTACCTTTCATTGCTCAACCCAAAATTCTATGCTCCATGGTTTCAGCTTGGCTGTGACTGTTGAGGCGCCGCTGTTGGAGCCTATTTCCACATCCCTGCCGTTCTTGTCGAAACGGAAGCCTTTCATACTCTTCGCGCCGTCGAGCGTAACATCAAACTCGAACCAATCGTCAGAGCGGTTTGTCATTGCCATCACAAGTTTTCCTTCCGGGGTTTTCCACGCCATGATACGGTTGTCGTGGCGTTCCTCATCCTCCTCCACGTTATATCTGCGAGAATCCCAGGGCATATATTTCAGGAAACCTGCGATAGCGTTATAGTTCTGCCAGTTGAACTCCCAGTGCCCGTGGGCGAGCTCCGGATAATCATGACTTTCGTTGGCATATGACGGTCGCCACACTCCGAGACCGAAACCATCGCGGTTTAAGGTGTCATCAATGGGTTTCAATGCATGAAGCCAATACCATTTCGGAGATTCTATGAATGTCATCCAGTTCATGATAGACTGCGCGGTATTGACCATCAGCCACTCAAAAGTGGTGGCCTTCACCTGATCTGAGAAATATTCATACTCATTCTGGTATATCGGTTTATCCTGGCTGTTTGCCTTATAGCTGTCTCGGCGATCCATCACAAAATCCGAATTGTCTCCGATGCGGTGATACACCCAGGCATCCACATATTTGAGGAGCTGCGGGTTCTCCTGCCAGAGTTTGGGACCATAGGAACCGTTCTGACCGCTGTTCGTGTCATAGATTATTTCTATGTCGGAATCAAGGGCGCGGATTTTTGGAGCAATTTTGCCGAATACCTTCACAAACTGGTCTTCTGTATAATGGCAGTGCGCATAGCCCACCTCCGGATACATACATTCATTCTGCAATCCCCATGTAGAAACCTTGAAACCTTTGTCTTTCATATATTTCACGTCCTGAACGAGGGCATCAGTGAATTCCTCCAAGAAATCATCGTCAAAACTCTTCAAGGTGCCGTCTATGAAATTTCCATTAGATTTCCAGTATGGTGCCGGACTCCAGTATTCCATTGAGATTCCCTCCACTCCGGCATCCTTCATCAGCTGCACCATAGCCTCTGCCTGACCCTCCTTGCGTTCGATCATATTCTTATGGTCGGGAGTGACACCACGGAA
>NZ_CAJMXD010000089.1:0-9085 GCF_905219685.1 Barnesiella sp. CU968 | reverse complement strand
GCCTTCACGATGTCATATGTCTGGAAAGCTATGCCTTCAAGCGCGGCACGGGCTATATGGGCTGTGGTTGTGCCACGCGAGATTCCGGTAATCATGCCTCTTGCCTCCGGATCCCAGTATGGAGCGCCGAGACCTGTGAGGGCAGGCACAAAATACACTCCGTCTGTATCGGGCACTGATGCCGCCAGTTTCTCGACATCCGAGGAGCAGGCTATGCACTGCATATTGTCGCGCAGCCACTGGACCACCGAACCTCCCACAAAAATCGAACCCTCAAGAGCATAATTGACAGTATCCCCTATTTTCCAGGCGATAGTGGTCAGAAGACGGTTCTTTGACAGGATAGGCGTGGTTCCGCTGTTCATAAGAAGGAAGCAACCGGTTCCGTACGTATTCTTTACCGAACCCGGTTCGACACACATCTGTCCGAACAGAGCAGCCTGCTGGTCTCCGGCGATTCCGGCAATCGGAACATTATGGGCGAATATAGTGGTGGTTGTATGACCGTAAACCTCGCTCGACGACTTCACCTCAGGCATCATGGAGCGCGGAATGCCGAAATAGTCGAGAAGCTCCTGATCCCATTCGAGAGTATTTATATTGAAAAGCATTGTACGCGAAGCATTGGATACATCCGTCACATGCACATCTCCGCGTGTGAGTCTCCACACAAGCCAGGAATCGACTGTCCCGAAAAGCAGTTTTCCCTCCTCGGCACGTTTGCGGGCACCGGGAACATTGTCAAGAATCCATTTTATTTTCGTAGCACTGAAATAAGCGTCGATTATAAGACCCGTTTTTTCACGTATCTTTTCCTCCATACCATCCTCTATCACTTTGTTGCAATAATCGGACGTTCGCCTGTCTTGCCATACTATGGCGTTATAGATAGGCTCTTCTGTGTCACGATCCCAGACAATGGTTGTTTCACGCTGGTTTGTAATACCTATCGCCTCTATATTTTTGCCGTTGATGTCGATAGACGAGATAGCCTCTGCAATCACCGAAGCCTGAGAAGCCCAGATCTGATGCGGGTCATGCTCCACCCATCCCGAATGAGGAAAGATCTGAGGAAATTCCTTCTGAGCCACAGCACGTATTGAGCCGCTACGGTCGAATACTATTGCACGGGAGCTGCTTGTTCCCTGATCAAGTGATAGGATGTACTTTTGAGAGTCCATAGTATTTAGTATTAAATGTGAGTTTTCAAGTTGTTCTGAATGAAACTGCCGAGAGTCAATTCGTGAACTAATTCAAACTGTTATCAAGACGGATGATTAAGGTCATTTATGCCATTAGGGACAATAAGTCTGTAAAAACACTCAGATCTTAAGGTATCTTATCTTATAAATTTCATATCAGCCCGGCTGTTATCCACTGTCAATATCACGTCGGCACCTTCGATAACCGGCATATTATGCGGGAAATGACCTACCGGCATACCATATGCCACCGGAAATCCGGATATTCCGTTGTTCTCCAGAAAGCGTTCTATCATACGTTCCATAGACAGATGGTTCCTGTCGGAAGAAGTTTCCGTAAACTGTCCTACCGCAAGTCCCTTCACTCTTGAAAACACGCCTTGCAGATAGAGTCTATATAAGATACGCTCAACCTTATAAATAGGTTCAGCAATATCTTCAATAAATAACACACAATCTTCCTCTTTTGTATCATTGAGGATGTCGAAAGGTGTTCCCGCGAGTCCGTCGAGCACCGCAAGATTTCCTCCTGTCAGTTTTCCTGATGCAGTTCCGGGGCGGTTAGACGGCATTGATTCGGATTCCTCATGTCCGAATGAGTAACCGGACAGAGTTCCGTTTTTCAGAATATCCATCACCGCGCGTCCGCCTTCGTGCCTGTCGTTGAAATCACGCGCCATAGGTCCGTGTATTGAGACGACTCCACACCTGAGCGAGAATGCGTGCAAAGCGGAAATATCCGAAAAACCTACAAGCCATTTCGGATTTTCCCTGAAAAGCGACTCAGGTATATGAGACAACAGATGAACGGCGCCATATCCTCCACGCGAACATAAAACGGCTTTCACATCAGGCATCTGCCATGCCGACAGCAGATCCGACAGTCTGTCTTGCATCGAGGCGGCATAACTGCCGCATGCCGGACCCTTCGCATGAGGCATTACAACCGGCACGAAGCCATTCTGCCCGATATAGGCTGCGGCACTGTCGATAAAAACCGGATTCACCACGGATGCGGGAGAAATTATGGCGACCTTGTCACCCTCCTTCAACGTTTCAGGATAAATCATACAGACTGTATTGAGGTTATTATTCGTATCCCTGAACTTTTATCCCCGCTTCCCTTATCACGGAGGCTATGCGGTCAAGTTCCTCCTTGCCGACCTTCACAAGGTTCTCCTCAGGAGTAGATCTGTCTATACTGTAGATCATCACCTCCTTAGGCCTTATGCGCCTGTAAGCGTCAACAAGAGCGTCTATTTCCTCCTGTGTGGTATTGTCAATCCTTCTGCCGCAGTGCTCACCTCTGAGCAGCATGGTCTGTATTATACCGGTCCCACCGAACTGACACAGCGATTCCACAACCCGCTCCACGGTAAAATCCTTTGAGGCGGGACGATCTATCAGCCGCATCGTATCTTCCACCGCCGAATCGAGCTTAAGTATATTGTTGTCAACACGTTTCAGAGCTTCGGCAGTCGCTGGATCAAAAATGCGGGTAGCGTTTGTAAGCACCGACACCTTCGCCTGCGGATAATACTTGTCGCGGAGTCGCAAAGTGTCTTCTATGATTTCCGGAAATTCCGGATGCAACGTAGGCTCTCCGTTTCCGGAGAATGTTATCACATCAAGGGGATCTCCTGCAAGCCGCATGGCGTTCAGTCTGTTTTCGAGCGACTGCGCCACAGTCTCGCGCGGCGGCAGACCCGTAGAGCCCGTGCCTTGCGCATTATAACCCGCCTCACAATAGAGGCAATCGAATGAACACACTTTTCCGTCGTCAGGCATAAGGTTGATACCTAACGACACACCCAGTCTACGGCTGTGTATAGGTCCGAATACCGTGGAATGAAACAATACGGTCTGTTCTTTTCCCATATAATTATAATATCATTTTTTTCCGGTGAGAAGACTCTTGAGATCATGCAGAGTGGTCAGAGCCTGCAGCGGTGTGAGGTTATCTATGTTTATTCCCAGAAGACGGTCGCGTATCTGGCTGAGCAGAGGGTCATCAAGCTGGAAGAAAGAGAGCTGGTAACCGTCTCGGGCTTTCCCGATATCCTTCATGTCACCCTTCCCCTTGATTTTTCCATCCTGACTGTCATTATCATTTTTAGAGCCCTCCTCCAGACGCGACAGAACCTGGTCCGCACGTTTCACGATCGAAGGGGGCATGCCTGCGAGTTTAGCCACATGAATACCGAAGCTGTGGGCGGATCCGCCCCTTTCGAGTTTTCGCATGAACACGACCTTACCTTTGATTTCCTTCACCGACACATTGTAATTCACGATACGCTTGAATGTTTTCTCCATCTCGTTCAGCTCGTGATAGTGTGTGGCAAAAAGCGTCTTAGGTCTGAAATGCCCGTTTTCATGTATATGCTCCACAATTGCCCAGGCGATGGAAATGCCATCGTAAGTCGAGGTTCCGCGTCCGAGTTCATCGAAAAGCACCAGCGACCGGTTGCTCATATTGTTGAGAATTGCCGCAGCCTCGTTCATCTCGACCATGAATGTGGACTCACCTGATGAAATATTGTCGCTTGCCCCCACGCGTGTGAAGATTTTATCCACAAGACCGATATGCGCCGCCTCCGCAGGCACAAAAGAACCGATCTGGGCAAGGAGCACGATAAGAGCCGTCTGGCGCAGCAATGCTGACTTACCGCTCATGTTGGGACCGGTTATCATAAGAATCTGATGACCGTCGGAATCGAGTTCCACACTGTTGCTGATGTATGGCTCGCCCGGAGGGAGACGGCGTTCGATTACCGGATGTCGCCCCTCGGTGATGGAGATTTTCAGCGAATCGTCGACCACCGGACGCACATAACGGTATTCCTCCGCTGTTCTTGCCATGGATAAGAGACAGTCGACCGTAGCCGTGGCAATAGCGTTTCTCTGTATGCGTGGAATAAATGTCAAAGCACCCTGCACAAGCTCCGCGAAAAGTCTGTTTTCTATAGCCGATATCTTTTCTTCGGCACCGACTATCTTTTCCTCATATTCTTTCAGTTCCGGCGTAATGTACCGCTCCGCGCTCACCAGAGTCTGCTTGCGAATCCATGTTTCAGGCACTTTGTCCTTGTGTGTGTTACGTACTTCTATATAATATCCGAACACATTGTTGAAGGCAATCTTCAGCGATGGTATTCCTGTAAGCTCACTTTCGCGGTCCCGTATCTCTTCCAGAGCACGTCGGGAATTGGCATGCAGCCCGCGGAGTTCGTCAAGCTCGGCATCGACACCGGCAGCTATGGCATTCCCCCTCCCCAACTGGTTTGGCGCGTCATCCACAATCACACGGGCTATAGTCTCGTAAAGCTGCGAAGTATCGCTCATTTCCCGCGACATCCCGACAAACACCTCCGAACCGGATTCCGACAGCACATTCCTCAGAGTGTCTGCCGCCCGCAGAGAATCGCGCAACGAGACAAAATCCCTCGGACCTATTCTATTGGAAGCCAGTTTCGCCATAAGTCTCTCAAGATCTCCGACGCGCCTGAGAGCCTCCTCGCATCTGTCGCGACACGCCACATCACGGAAGAAATACTCCACGGCATCCTGACGCCGCGTTATCTCCTCAATATCCAGCAGCGGAAACGATACCCACGACCTCAGCTTGCGTCCACCCATGGGGGTGACCGTCTTGTCGATCACCTTGAGAAGCGAGAGCCCCTCTTCCGCCAGAGGATTAAGAAGCTCAAGATTGCGTATCGTGAATTTGTCGAGTCTCACGTACCGGTCGCCGTCGATTCGTGCAAGCGAAGTTATATGCGAGATATTGGTGTGCTGGGTGAGGTCGAGATAATACAGCAGACTGCCCGCCGCCACAACCGCCTCATGCATGCCGTCCACACCGAATCCCTTGAGCGATGCCGTGCCGAAATGCTTTACGAGGCGTTCATTTGCCGCATCGGAGGTGTATACCCAGTCTTCAAGTTCGAAGACACTGCATTTGTGCGAGATATTCTCTTCGCAGAACTGTCGAGTGCCATGCATGCGCAGCAACTCCTTCGGAGCGATATTCGCTATCAGTTTGTCAACATAATCCTTGTCTCCCTGCGCACAGAGGAACTCTCCGGTAGAAAGGTCGAGAAACGCCACCCCGACAGAAGACTTGCTGACATGTATGCCGGCAAGGAAATTGTTTTCGCGCGGCCGCAAGGTATTGTCGTTCAGATTGACGCCTGGAGTGACAAGCTCCGTTATCCCCCTTTTCACGAGCTTTTTGGTGAGTTTGGGGTCTTCGAGCTGTTCGCATATCGCCACACGCTTGCCCGCCCTTACGAGTTTCGGGAGATACGAATCGAGTGCATGATGCGGGAATCCGGCAAGCTCCACATATGCCGCCTTTCCGTTGGCACGCCTGGTGAGTGTGATTCCAAGAATCTCACTTGCCGTTATCGCGTCTTCCGAGAATGTTTCGTAAAAATCGCCCACTCTGAAAAGAAGAACCGCATCGGGATGTTTCTTTTTCATCTCGATATATTGTGTCATCAAAGGGGTCTCAGCTATTTTTGCCATTTAAGGAAACAGTTTTAAAATTTGCCGCGCGTAGAAATCATGAGCGCGTTTTCAATGAGGAAAGATATTCAGCATCCACACCGCCATGCCCACATATATAAGGAGACCGACCACATCGTTGGTGATCTGGATGAAAGGTCCTGTGGCGAGAGCCGGGTTGACTTTCAGTTTTTCGAGTGTCAGAGGCACGAGGGTACCGAAAACCGTTGCGAAGATAACCACACAGAACAGAGACGCCGAGACAGCGAAACAGAGCGCATAGTCCCCCGGTTCGGTCAGCATCGTGTATGCAAGCACCACGGCGGATATGACGACAGCGTTGATTATCGCCACTCTCAGTCCGCGCCAGATCTGGTTCCAGAACTCCTTCAACTCAAGACGTCCGTTCGCCAGACCCTGCACCACAATCGCCGAAGCCTGCACACCTACATTTCCTCCTGTTCCTCCGATAAGAGGGATAAAGAAGGCAAGTGCAGTCACAGCAGCCAGCTGGGATTCGAATCCACCGAGAATCACGGAATTCACGAGACCGCCGATGATGCCGATCAGAAGCCACGGCAACCGCGCCTTTGTCTGAGCCCATACCGAGTCATCGGCATCGATGTCGGAGGAGATACCTGAAGCGAGCTGGAAATCCCTCTCGCTCTGCTCGCGCACCTCATCCATCACGTCATCGACAGTAATCTGTCCTACAAGCCGACCGATGCTGTCTACGACCGGCATTGCCACAAGGTCGTATTTCTCGAAATCTATAGCCACATCCTCAATCGGCATGTCGGCTTTCACCGACACCGGATCTGTCTCCATCACATGTTTGATTCTGGAGACAGAAGGATGCGTAATCATCTTCTTGAGAGGAAGCACCCCCTTGAGGCGTCCGTCGTCATCTACGACATACACATTATAAATGTCGTCAAGATCTTCCGCCTGATGCCGCATCTCCTTCAGGCAGTCGGGCATCGAAAGATTCTCGTTTACCTTTATGAGTTCAGTACCCATAAGACCGCCGGCGGTATCCTCGTCATACTGGAGGAGATCCACGATGTCGCCCGCCTGCTCCATGTCCTCGATATTGAGGATGACCTCTTCGCGGTCTTCCTCGTCGAGTTCCTGAATAAGGTCTACGGCATCATCGGTGTCGAGCAGGTCTATGAAATGACCGATCTGCTCCGGATCCATATTCTCAAGGAGTTTCTTGCGATCCTCCTCGTCGAGTTCCATAAGGACATCGGCTTTCTTCTCCTTATCGTCTATAAGGTTGAATGCCCATTCAGCCTCTTTTATGTCAAGGCTCTGGAAGAGTTCTGCGATATCCGCTGGATGAAGACCGGAGAACGCATTGCGTGCCCCCACTTCATCGCCATGCTCGATCATCTCTTCGATAAGCTCTATATCTTTTTCATTCAAATCTTTCACTTCTCTTGTCAGCTGTTGGAAGTTAATAGCAGTCAAAAATTAATAATGGAAAGAGGAGCCGCCGAGAAATTCCCTCAACAGAGACGTGGGGGGCACCTGTTCCGCCGGAATAGCCTTGAAAAGATCAAGGAATTTCAACAGGCGGTTAGCCTCCGCATATTGCTTCTGTCCGTGTGGGACACCACGCAACAATGGCTCCGCATAATCCTTCATCACTCCCAGTTCAAAGATGAGTGAGGAATTGAAAGTGGCGTCGGCATTCTCGGCAAACGGGAAAATCCACGTTTCCTCCCCACGGCGCACGCTCGGCCATCTGCGGAGCGTCTCCTCTGCCGGGATATGCCTGTATTTATGGTCACGCACCATGCGCCGCAACAAACGGTTGTCGGAAGTCGATATCCAGTTATGGTCATCAATGCGCAATGTGGTAAGTGCCGAAACATATATTTTATAAAGATGCCTCGGGTCTATCGTTCCTGTCAGCTCGGGATTGAGACCGTGAATGCCTTCTATAATCAACACATCGTTGGCGTCGAGACGCAACGGCCGGTGAGTTTCCACACGCTTTCCGAGTTCAAAACTATATGTCGGCAAATTTATCTCTTCACCGTCGAGAAGACGTTTGAGGTCAGAGTTGAACCGTTCCAGATCGAGGGCATACAGGCTTTCGAAATCATAGTCGCCCGTATTTTTGTCACGCGGAGTGTTGACCCGGTCGACGAAATAATCATCGAGCGAAATCATCTTGGGCACAATAAGATTCGTCATAAGCTGAATAGCCAGACGCTTGCATGAAGTAGTCTTGCCAGAAGACGAAGGACCTGCTATCAGCACAATTCCCGCGTCCCCGCGACTGCGTCTCTCGGCAATCTCGTCACTGATACGCCCGAGCAGTTTGTCATGCATTGCCTCCGCCACGTTTATGAGGTCAGAGGTCTGTCGTTTCTCCACAGCCATGTTCAACTCGCCGACATTCGACACCCTTATGACTTTATTGAATTTCAGATGCTCCGTGAAGGCGTGATACATTTTCTCCTGCATTATTGGTATTGCAGGAGAGTCCGGGTTATCACTGTCGATACCCAGAAGCAGAAACCCGCTCTTATAGGGACGCAGGTCGAAAACACTCAGATGACCCGACGAAGGGGCAAGCGGCATATAATATGAATCCGCCGTGTCCCCCAATGTATAGAATGCGGTGTAGAGATGGTTTACGGTCTCAAGAAGCCTGACCTTGTTTTCAAGTCCCTCCTCCCGGAAAATTTCAATCACCTCCTCCGTCGGCTTCTCCTTCCTCTTGAACGGCAGGTCCTGAGCCACAGTCTGCAGCATATCCTCCTTTATCCGTTCAACCCCATCCTCGTCAATATGGAACGAATGCCCCGAACCGTCAATCAAGCGGCAATAGTAGCCCCTTGAAATCGAAAGCTCGATCCTCAGTCTCAACCCCGGATACAGTTCCGACACCGTCTTATACAACATCATGCATAACGAGCGTATGTATATGTCGCGGCCTATCGCCGAGCATGCCGGCAGGAACTCTATGCGCTTCGGAGAAAAGAGGGGATAGCTGAGCGCCTCCGCCTTGTTGTTGACCAAAGCGCATATGGGCTTGAAACCGAGTTCGTGCTCCAGCATCGCCGCAACTTCGAGAAGAGAGGTTCCTCCGGCAACTTCTAAGTTGGCGGCAGTGTTATCACAGAAGATTTTTATAGTATTCATGACGAAATATAGGGAGAGAATGATGCGTTTATTGCAAAATTAATAAAATATTTTGTGAAATTTTGGCTAAATCAAAAAGAATTATTACCTTTGCACTCGCAAAGTATGCTCACACCATCAAATTATTGATGAAAAAAGAGCACAGTTGCATACCGTGGCCCATTCGTCTATCGGTTAGGACGAGAGATTTTCATTCTCTAAAGAGCAGTTCGACTCTG
>NZ_CAJMXD010000088.1:0-9180 GCF_905219685.1 Barnesiella sp. CU968 | reverse complement strand
GGAGATATATGGGGGGATATGGGGATGTATAGGGCTGTATGGGGATTCTGATTGAGGCTTTCGGGCTTCGCGGCTTCACAGGGAACTGCGGCTTCAGAGAACATGATGCGGACTCGGGTGTTTTAAAGAGTAAGAAGCTGTTTAAACAGCTTCCAAGGAAAACACATTAATGAAAAACACAAAATTTGAGATTATGAAAAAGAGAGGATTTATTATGAAAGGTTCGGCTGCCGCTCTGGCGGCTGTGTTGCTCCTGTCGGGGTGCTCTTCGATTAAGAATACGTGGGACGGCATGAGCCAGACAGGACAGGGTGCGACAGCTGGCGGAACAATAGGTGCAGCCGTAGGCACAGGAGTCGGAGCATTGATAGGCGGCGGCAAAGGCACCTGGATCGGAGCCCTTGTCGGTGGCGCGCTGGGTGCAGGAACAGGTGCTCTCGTCGGCAACCATATGGACAAACAGAAGAAAGCGCTCGAAGAGCAGCTCTCGCAGATGCAGGATCAAGAAAACCGGAACTCACAGGACATACAGGATATCAAGGTTCAGATGGTCAAAGACCGCAACGACCTTGATGCCATCAAACTTGTTCTTGGAGACGCCGTACTTTTCCAGACCGGCAAAAGCAATCTTTCCGCAGCCGCCGATGCCACGCTCAACCGAGTCGCATATAATCTGAAGCAGTTCCCCGACACCGATGTCACCGTAGTAGGATATACCGACAACACCGGCAGCGAGCAGCTCAACCAGAATCTTTCCGAGAAAAGAGCCGAGAGTGTGGTGATCTATCTCGAATCGCAAGGCATCGCAGCATCTCGTCTGAAAGCAGTCGGGATGGGGGAGAACGATCCCGTGGCATCCAATTCCACAAGCGAAGGTCGTGCGCAGAACCGTCGCGTAGAGATGTTTATCACCGCCGACGCGCAGATGATCAGCAATGCTCAGCAAGGGAAATAAATCTTCCCTTGCCGGGGGTTGTGTTGCGTTTTGTATGCGATAAAAATGCGATGGTTGGAAAAATGAAAGCGTATTGAAGTGTCAGATAATAATTTGATTTAATAAAATTGACACTCCGGATATTAAGGTAATTTAACATTAATTAACATTGGGGGGGTAGAACGATATTTTATTATTAACTTTACGCCCGAAAAATTGACTTTGCTTTGAGCTTAACCGATCTAACATAATCGGCTATACTTTAAAGATGATTTTTTGATGCCATCGCATGGCTTCCCCAACATTGTAACAGTAGGCATGAAGGTAGACTCGTAAAGAGTTTACCTCTTTGCCGGATTATATAATCACCAGGGAGTGAGCAAAAAACTACAGAATGAAACACCTATTCTTCATCATTGTTGCGGCGCTGTCAGCTTCATTTTGCGCCCACGGTCAGGTAGCCGTCAAAACCAATCTGCTATATGATGCCACAACCACGCCCAATATCGGTGTCGAGGTCGGTGTCGGAGGTAAATCCACTGTTAATCTTGTCTACGGTCTTAACGCCTGGAGCTTCAATTCCGACAGCCACGGCAAGCGTTTCGCCAAGCACTGGGTGCTGATGCCGGAATACCGCTGGTGGCTGTGTTCCCGATTCAGCGGTCATTTCTTTGGTGTGCACGCCATGGCGGGGCAGTTGAACGCCGCCAATGTCGATCTTCCGTTGCCCGGAGGTTTCGTTAGCGGACTTAATCTTCGCGAAGCCGTGAAAGACGCCCGTTATCAGGGTCCCTTTGCCGGTGTCGGCGTGACCTACGGTTATCAGTGGGCACTTTCCCGCCATTGGAACATAGAGGCGGAGATCGGTGCCGGCTATGCCCACATGTGGTATGACAAATACCCCTGTGGCGAATGCGGTCTCCGAATGGAGAAAGGACACGCCAATTATCTTGGAGTCACCAAACTGGGGCTCTCGATTATGTATGTATTTTAATTGAAGCAAGGGAATGAAAACAACAATAGCAACACTTCTCGCCGCCATCGCTTTTCCGGCAATGGCAGCTGTTACATCCACCACCTCCCTGAAAGTGGAGAACCAGCAGGCACGCCGTGTGGACAGCGTGCTCAGGCTCACCGCCGACATCAATCTTGACGGGGTTTCACTACCCTCTACACGTCAGTTTTTTCTCACTCCGGTTCTTGAAGACAATGCGGGTAATTCGGAGGTGCTCCCTTCTCTTCTTGTCAACGGACGCTCCATGCAGATAGCATGGGAGCGCAAGAGTCTCGGCGGCAAATTCCGCGGCAGCCATGATGTGGCGAAAGCCGTGCGCCGCAACAACGGCAAGGCACAGACGGTGGAATATTCCGCCGAAGCAGTTCTTGAGAAATGGATGTGGAGACCTGATGCTTCCGTAAGATGGGTGGTCGACACCTGCGGATGCGGTCATGAGCAAGGTTCGCGTGCAGGCGAGCCTGCGCTGTTGGGTCTCAATCCCGCCGGCAAGATGCGCGTTGCATACGTCACACCGGCTGTTGCTCCCCTCCCGGTGTCTGTTCACGACGGCGAGGCTCATGTAAACTTCGAGGTCAACAAATCCGACCTTCATGACCAGCCATTCCGCTGNAAGAACGGAAAGGTGATCGACAACCGCGGGCAACTCCGCGTGATCGATGACTCGATCCGTTACGCGCTCGCCGACAAGAATGTGGAGATCGCAGGGCTCAGCATCTGCGGTTACGCATCGCCCGAAGGCACTTACCTCTCCAACGAACGACTTGCCACAGATCGTTCGCGCGCTCTGTCGCAATACATCACCGGACGCTACAACATACCCGCCGGTGTCAGCAAATATGACGCCGTAGCCGAGAACTGGGAAGGTCTGCGTCGCATCGTGGAGACGACTCCCGCCCTCAGCGAGACGCAGCGTCGCGAACTGCTGGCNCTCATCGACCGTCCCGTATACGGACCGTCAGACTACGATGCCAAAGACCGTGAACTGAAGACCGATTCCCGCTTTGCCGCGCTTTACAGAGAGACCATTGTTCCCGAATGGTATCCGTCATTGCGCACCACAAAGTTCAAGATCACAACGCGTCTAAAACCCCTCTCCGACGAAGCTCTTGCCGAGGTGATACGCAGCACACCGGAGAAGATGTCGCTCAACCAGATGTTCCGCGTGGCGCGTCTCTATCCTGAAGGTTCGGATGATTTCTACCGCGTGATGCAGACCGCGCTCGAATATTTCCCCGAAGACGAAACCGCCAACCTCAACATGGCGTCAGCAATGCTTCACAGAGGTGATCTTGAGGGAGCGCGCAAATATCTCGACAAGGCAGGTGACACCCCCGAGGCTCTCAATGCCCGAGGCATCCTCGCCACATGGGAAGGTGAACTCAAAGAGGCTGACGCGCTCTTCCGCGCCGCCGGGGCTTTGCCCGAGGCGGCAAAGAACGCCGAGATGATCCGCTGACTTGCGAAAACGATACCTGCAACACCTGAAACGAGGCACATCATGAATATTTGACTTGCCTGAATAAATAAAATTAACAACAATAATAATAATTTTCACTAAAACTAAAGGAAATGAGAAAAGAGTTTCTTTATGGCACGTTGGCTTTAGGACTGGTATTCACCGCCTGTAAGTCTGACGACCTTACAATCGGGGAAAACAACGGTAACGGTGTTGCCGAGACAGCCCAGACCCTCTACGTCAAGATGGCGATCAAGGGTGGCAATCAGGCTGGTACTCGCGCCGCTGGAAATGACGGCAACCCTGTAGAGGGTACCGACTTTGATCCGGGTCTGGGCGAATCCGAGGTGCAGAAAGCGTATTTCGTATTCTATGACAACAACGGTAACGTCGTCGGCGATTATGTCCAGGTTGAACTTAAAGATCCACAGAGTGCCTCAACTGCCGACGGAACTGTCGAGAAATACTATCAGTCGGTGGTGTCTGTCGGAATCCGCAAGGGTGAGAACAAACCCACTCAGGTGGTCTGCTACATCAACCCTACTACTCCTGTTGATCTCACAAAACCGCTTTATGAGATTCAGACTGTGACACGTAAGGCTGTGACACGCAGCGCGGACGGCAAGACATACTTCCCCATGAGTAATTCAGTTTATTATGGCAGTAATGCCGGCGAGATAGCTCCGACTATCGCTGTGCCGATCAACGCCGACCAGCTTTTCGACTCTAAAGATGCAGCTCTTGCAGCTACAGACAAGACTATCGAGGTTTTTGTTGAGCGTTATGCCGCCAAGCTTGCATTCTCTCATAAGGATGTAAACCCCTTTACAACAACGTCTACAGTATATGCAACCGACGGAACATCCACAGATCCCGAGGTAGTTCTGACATTCGTTCCCGAAAGATGGGCGCTCAATGCAGAGGCTAACGAGACTTTTGTCATCAAGTCTTTCCGTATACCCAATGCGGCTGGCGGCATCATGACCGACAACTATACATGGGCAGCTGCAAATGAAGTTATCAACAAAAACAGCGGCAACTGGGTATGGAACAATCCCGGCTATCACCGTTCTTACTGGGCTTGTTCTCCTGCATATTTCACTGCTAAATATCCCGAGGTTGCATCTGATGTAGATCCTGCCGTTCTTCATCAGAAATATTACACTTATGCGGAGCTTGAGAATGGCGCAGGTTTCGACGCCGACAACAAAACTCCCCAGTATTTCAAAGAGACAACAGTGGGTCGCAAGGCTCTTGATTCAGAGAACCCGCAGGCTGCTGTGGCTTCAGTTATCCTCGTAGGTCACTATGAGCTTACAGTTGCCGGCGGCGACGCTGTGAAGAGCGCTTTCTACACTTATTCAAGAGGCAAATCCACCGAAAAGCCCGGTGTTTACTTCCCCGCTCAGACCGGTACCGCCAACAGCACCGTGGCAGGTGGCGGCAGCATGATGATGCGCTTCCTTCAGGAGCTTACCTGTCTTTACAAGATGGAGAACGGAGTCCACACTCGTTTCAACCCCAACAATGCGGATGACCTTGCCACACTCGTTGGAGCACTTGAGATCAAGCGTCCGGATGCAGATGTTATCGGCAAGATGAAAGTTCCTTCGCGTTATTATACACTCCAGCTTAAAGGCACAGGTTTTGGCAATATTTATGTAGCGAACGGCGACGGTTACAAGGAAATCGGCGACGGCGAGGGTCAGATTTCACTGATAGCGGCAAACCAGGTGATCATGCAGCAGGTTCAGTTCTGCAACTACTATGCTTCAACTGAGGATGCTACAAATGCAAACGCAGGCGGAAAGGCATATTTCAACATCCCGGTTCTTCACTACGGATGGTATCGCGCAAGCAACAAGCATACCGCGACATCCAAGATCGACTGGAGCAACCTCCAGGTCGGTGACCTCGGTATGGTCCGCAACCACTCTTACAGCGTGAATGTCACAGCCATCAAAGGTCTCGGCACAGCCATCAGCGACTATGAGGCTCCCATTGTTCCTCCGGCAGACACAAAAGAGCAGTATGTGTCTTACAAGGTCAACATCCTCAAGTGGGCTGTTGTTCCCCCGCAGAATGTAGAGCTTTAATACTCAAAGGTTCTAATCCATATCAATACAGGGCGGCGGTGCCTGACCGCACCGCCGCTCACCGGAGGCTTCGCANGCGCATTGCGCGCCGGAAGCCGCAAAACACAGTAATCAATTAAACGACAATGCATATCAGGAAATTCAGAAACAAGCTCGTTATCGGCGCGGCGTCACTGCTCGCCATGATGACTGCCGGCTGCTCTATGGTGACCGACGCTCCGGAGGCTTGCCCCGCGCAGCTCCGCGTGAGGTTTGTCTACGATTACAACATCAAGTTTGCCGATGCTTTCGCCCACGAGGTGAAGTCGGTGTGCGTCTGGGCGTTCGACTCCGACGGCAGGCTTGTCTGGAGCGACAACGTCTCGGGTCCTCAGCTCTCGACCGGCGATTTCTATATCGACACACCCCTCACCGAAGGTAAATACGATTTCGTGAGCTGGTGCGGACTCGAGGGCAACAGCGATTTCAGTCTCGCCACATACACACCCTCTTCGAAAGAGGAGCTGGAGGTGAAGCTCAACACTCTTGCCGAGAATGGCGAGAATGTATCGAAAAGTCATATCCCCGGTTTATATCACGGATATGTAAGCAATGTCGAATACAAGGTAGATCCCTTCGCACCCTCTTTCAAGACAGTGACAATCCCGCTGATGAAAGACACCAAGGATATCCGCGTGATGCTCCAGCATCTCGATGGCAGCGAGATCGACAACAAGGATTTCAGTTGCACGATCACTACATATGATGCCAACCTTGCCTGGAACAACGCCTTGCTTCCCTCGCCGGTGGTGACATACAGCCCGTGGAACATCCGCTACGGGCAGACAGCAGCCCCCGGTGTCAGAACGATGACAACGGTATCCTCGCTGCTCTTTGACATGTCAACATCGCGTCTCTCCACAGAGCGCGATGCCACACTGACGATACACCGCAACTGGGATGACCGCGACATAATCCGCATCAATCTCATAGACTATCTCCTGCTGGTAAAGGGTCATTACGGCGACATGTCTGATCAGGAATATCTCGACCGTCAGGACGACTATTCCATGGTGTTCTTTATCGACCAGAACAGTAACTGGTATGCGGCAGGCGGCATATTCATCAACAACTGGGCTGTGGTTCCCCCGCAGCATAACGAAATGTAAAATCAATTGAAACAGCAATTGAACATGATATTCAGAGGAAAGATATACAAGATTCTGTCGGCGATGGCTATTGCTATGGTTGTGACGGGATGTTCCTATGTCGAGGATCCGGGCAATCCTTGCCCGAAGCCGGATATGGGGAGTGACGGCAACGTCCATCTCAATTTCATGATGACCTCAGATGCAAAGCTGGTCAACGGAACACGCTTCGATGACCAGAACCATCCCGAGACCGGGTCTGATCTTGATTTGGAAGAGACTATCAATACCAATGACTTTGCTTTTTATATATTTCTCGGAAAGGCGGCAGATGGTGTTATTGACTGGGATAATGCCCCTCTGTTATATGCCAACTACGACATAAATCACTCTACGGATCCTTATACAATGATAACCGGCAGTGGCGGCAGTTATAATGTCACGGTCACTCTCCCTACACCCACATTCGAGAAAATTCTTGGCAGAAGCCTTGATCCTGAGAGTAATGAGGCTGTTAATTTCCGTATAGTCCTGCTTGCAAATTCAACCGGCGGTTATGGGTCCGGAATCACAAATTACGAGAAGATAGAAGCAATTCCTGCTGAAACCACATATGGCGAAGTGATCGCGGCTTCGGAAAAGATCTATATGGAGAGCTCGTCAATACATGAGGCATCCTTTGACAATCTCGGCGATACGTCAGATGGTGTTATTAAAGGTTACATTCCGATGTATGGGAATATTTTCACCCCGGTAACGGAGAAAGATTTATGCAGCAGTCGTCCGTTCGATGGTATTTTTCTCGGGAATGTCTTCATGTTGCGGTCGTTTGCAAAAGTTCGTATACATGACAATATCCGGGAAAAAAAGGATGAGTTCCCGAGACTTCATTCGGCAATCCTTACGTATACGACGCCGAACGCATATATGCTTCCTGCAGATGCCGCCTCTTATTTAAATGGCACACAGGTTCATGCGATGCGGGAATGCAAGGAGAATTCATGGAACATCGCTTATGGCGGCGAGACCTCCCTGCAGTTGCCGTTTATTTCAGGCAAACGCAAGATTCTTATAGGTTATCTGCCTGAGCAAACAATCGGAACCGAGATGCCGAATCTCGAAATTCGTATACAGATTTCCCCCTTTGATGCCGCTGAATCAGTGACCGGAGGCGACAGGCTCATATATAAGCCTAACGGACAGGAAGATCTTGAAAAGCATACCCGCAAGTTCATCGTGCCGATGAGCGGCTACAAAGGCACTGCGTTTACCTGGGGCAGTCAGATTCTGAGAAATCATATCTATGACCTCAACGTGGATTTCAAGGATGGTACGGAGCTGACTTTGACAGCGAACGTCAAGGACTGGGATCAGACGCGTTTGGAACTCGATTTCCAGCAGAATCCTATGGTGTCGCAGGCTGTACGTTGGACTGACGGTACCTACGCGAGTGTGAACGCCGCACAGGGGCAGATTTTCCTAAAGCCGTGGGATAGCGAGTCCAACCGCGTGGCGGCGGAATGCACATTCGAGATCTCCGCGCCCAAAGGCGCGAGATGGACCGCATATCTGATTCCCGCCGGAGGAGCGCCCGGTTCGTTCATGTTCAAGGTGGGCAGTGACGCGGAGGGAGACCTCCTCGAAGAGACTGTCAGCGGTAATACCGGCACTCCGGCACATCTGCATATAGTAAGTGTTGATCCGAATCCGACACAGAACAATTCGGCTATACTGCAGGTGATAGTAGGCATGGACGGAGGCACCCGCTTCATGGAGGCGCCAGTTGCCGGCGGTACAGTGAAAAACTGGACAATCAATCAGGCAAGACAGTAAGAACTTTGACTTTAAAACTTCATGTTCCCTCCCCGGGGAACGTGAATATAGATAAAGAGAAATGAGATTAATAAATTTCAAAAATATAGTTTTCGGCTTCCTCTCCTGCGCAATGCTTTGCGGAGGATGCTCGGATGCCATGGAAGACATTATTGACGCGCCATCTGAAAGCCTGACCTTGCGTTTTTACAGCGCAGGGGCAGGCACGCGCGCCGATATCGAGTCATCGGATGCAAGTCTTAACGAAAACCTCATATCCAATCTTGCGGTGGCATTTTATCCGTCGGCTGCTTCCGACAGTAAGAATGCCGTTAAATTCAACCTCTTCAAGAATCTCGGTGCTACAGGCAAGGTGGAGCGTAAGATAATCATATCCGACGAGGAGGTGGCTCTTCTCTTTGGCAGTACGGAGACCTCCGGCGCGACCTGCCGCGTCTACGCTCTCGCCAACCTTTCGGATGAAGAGATCGCCGCACTTGGCAAGACTCCCACGGTAGCAGCTATGAAAGAGCTTCGTGTGTCTTCGGAGTTCGACACGCAGCAGGTCCAGGAATCGTTTGTGATGAGCGGCGATGCCACTGTGACCTACAATATTGACGCCTCCGGCAAAAAAACAGCCGTAGGAAATGTGCAGCTTGTGCGTTCCGCCGCCAAGATAACACTCAATATCAAGCTTCCGGAGAGTTATGAAGCTCCCGGCACCGGAAATATATGGG
>NZ_CAJMXD010000087.1:0-9185 GCF_905219685.1 Barnesiella sp. CU968 | reverse complement strand
TGTGAGGCTGAAGGGAGTTGACTTTCGTCAATGACCGAAGCCGAATCATTCAGCCAACGACCCAGACGGGCTATTATAACACATCCTCGTTTTTATTTCTCCAACTCAAGAAGAAACCTTTTTGCCGCCATACCGCCGGCATATCCGGTGAGTTCCCCGCCGGTCCCTATGATTCTGTGACACGGTATGAAAATAGAAACCGGATTTGCCGCAACAGCACCGGCAACAGCCCTTGCACCGTCCGGTATTCCGACAATTTCCGCAAGTTTTTTGTATGTCATGGTTCCGCCGAAAGGTATTTCCGCAAGACATTCCCAGACTCTGCGGCGAAATGGTGTTCCTGCAGGAGAAACCTCAATATCGAACCTATGCCGTCTGCCTGAAAAGTATTCGTCAAGCTGGGTTTCAGCGCAAGAGATCACATCGTAATCCATTTCCCCCTGGTTCAGCTGCCCGAGGTTGCGCCTATGCCTGGGACTGTCCGCCCAGTCGCACATCAGCAGTTTTCCGTCCGTAGCAGCAAGATGAAGAATACCGCACGGGGAGAGATATTCAATAGTATCCATATTCAATCGTATCCGTATACAATATACAACGGGAAAGAAGCGTTATCTATATACACTCACACTCACTAATTCCTGAAGGTCGCGTATCATTACGGTTGCGGCCTTCACTCTTTGTGTGAAAAGGGTATGTTTATACCCTTTAATGGTATCACTGATTCCAAAATCTTTCGGTAATTTTGCATTGACAAAAACTGCAGATACAATAAACCTATGGAAACAATCAGAGACAAAGAATTCGGCGGAGAACGCCCCCTTTTCGGAACCCGCGGACTGCATCTTGAAAACGTCACATTTCATGCCGGAGAATCAGCCCTCAAATGCTGTGCCGACATAGAGGCAGAAAAATGCCGCTTCGAGGGCAAATATCCCTTCTGGCACACAGACGGGTTCAAAGTGAGAAACTCACTCTTCACCCCCGGCGCCCGCGCCGCACTGTGGTATTCCCGCAATCTTGAGATGACCGACACTCAGGTTGACGCGCCAAAGATGTTCAGAGAAATGGACGGCATTGTTCTGCGCAATGTAAACATCCCTGACGCTGAAGAGACTCTCTGGCATTGCGCCAATGTCGATATCCGTGATGTCAAAGTGGCAAACGCCGACTATCTTTTCATGCATTCCCACGACATCCGCATCGAAAACTGGCATCAGCAGGGCAACTATTCCTTCCAGTATTGCCGCAACGTAGAGATCCGTAATGCTGAAATTCATTCAAAGGATGCATTCTGGGGCACTGAGAATGTAACGATCTACGATTCCGTAATTTCCGGTGAATATCTCGGATGGCATTCCCGCCGGTTGCATCTTGTGCGCTGCCGCATTTCTGGCACGCAGCCGCTTTGTTATTGCCGCGACCTCGTGCTTGAGGACTGTGTGTTTGAGGAAGACTGCGACCTCGCATTCGAAGACAGCGAAGTCAACGCCATCCTGCTCTCGCCTGTGACAAGCGTGAAGAATCCCATGCGCGGAAGCATAACGGCAGAAACAATAAAGGAAATCATAATCGACGGTTTTTCAATAGCCGTAGAACCCGTAAAAATCATTTCTTCAAATGCAATATAATTTTGATGAACTTACAGAACGCCGTAACACAGGCTGCGTAAAATGGGACTCCGACAATGACCCCGACATGCTTCCCCTGTGGGTGGCGGACATGGATTTTCAGACCGCTCCGTCAGTAAAAGAAGCAGTTATGAGCCGTGCCGCCACAGGGATATATGGCTATGTCCGTGTGCCTGACTCTTATTACGAGGCTCTGACACGCTGGTTCGATACACGTCACGGCTGGCATATCGACAAGGACAGGGTTATCTACACCTCCGGTGTAGTCCCGGCACTATCGGCAATAATCAAAGCGCTCGTGAAACCGGGTGAAGGTGTAATCATACAGACACCGGCATACAACTGTTTCTTCTCTTCAGTAAGAAACAACCATGCCATAGAGATTGACAATCCTCTTAAACGCATAGAGACCGCTTCCGGATTCACATATGAGATAGATTTCGAAGACCTTGAGGCTGCAGCGTCAAGACCTGAGACCAGGCTTCTTCTCCTCTGCAACCCCCAGAATCCTACAGGTCGCGTCTGGACCCGTGCCGAACTTGAACAGGTGCGCGACATATGCCGCCGCAACGGAGTCCGTGTCCTCAGTGATGAAATCCACTGCGAACTGATACACGGAGGCTATGAATACATTCCATATGCGACCATCGACCCGGAAGCCGTTGTATGCTGCTCTCCGAGCAAGGCTTTCAATACGGCTGGTCTCCAGACAGCCAATATCGTATGTCCGGATACGGAAACCCGAGACCTCATCGAACGTGCGATAAACGATAATGAGGTGTGCGACATAAATCCGTTCGGAGTCGTGGCACTGGAAGCCGCATACAATGACGGAGAGGAGTGGCTGGATGCGTTAAACACTTATCTTGATGACAACTACCACTATCTTCGCGAAACCCTCGGCTCCGCATTCCCGCAGTTGAGGATATGCGATTCACAGGCAACATATCTTGCCTGGATTGACATACGCCCTCTGTGCATAAGCTCCGACAACCTCGATAAGTTGCTCAGAGAGAATGGGAAAGTACATATAAATTCCGGCACTATGTATGCGGGCGACGGCTACATGCGCATCAACTATGCCTGCCCGCGCTCCCGCCTCGCGGAAGCCCTGCGCCGGCTTGCCGGAGTTTTAAAAACTCTGTAGAAGCTGTTAAAGAACCGATGAAATCAGACATCCGTTTCATTCGCGAAGGGAAAGAACTCTCGTGGAAGCAACGTCTGAGGCTCACAGTCTCGCTTTCACTGCCCGCGATGCTCGCACAATTGTCGAGCATCGCGATGCAGTATATAGATGCATCTATGGTAGGAAGGCTCGGTGCCGATGACTCCGCCTCCATCGGACTGGTGTCTACAAGTCTGTGGCTTTTCTGGGGAATATGCTCGGCGATGACTTCCGGATATTCCGTTCAGGTAGCACACCGCGTCGGAGCCAAAGACAACGAGGGGGCGCGGCGCGTGCTTCGCCAGGGCATCACCGCCAGCCTGACATTCAGTATCTTGACTGCGCTAATAGGTGTGGCGATAGCGTTGCCTCTGCCTCACTGGCTCGGAGGAGGAGAAGCGATATGCCCGAAAGCTTCGCTTTATTTCGTTGTTTTTGTAGCGGCACTGCCCTTGCTTACAATGAATTATCTTGCCGGCGGAATGCTGCGGTGCGTCGGCAACATGAAAATTCCGAGTCTTCTCAGCGGAATGATGTGTGTGCTTGACTGCATATTCAACTTCCTGCTTATTTTCCCTTCACACCATTATGACCTCTCCGGTATACATGTCACAATTCCCGGAGCAGGACTCGGAGTGCTCGGTGCGGCTTTGGGAACCGTGGCGGCAGAAGCCGTATGCGCGGTCATAATGATGTATTATGCATGTGTGCGCCAGCCGGAGATACGCATATGGCGAACAAAGGGCAGTTTCCGTCCCACTTCCGGCATCACCCGGAAGGCTGCCTCAATCTCGGCACCCATGACGCTGGAACATGCAGTCATCTGCGGCGCGCAGATAGCAATCACAATGATCGTGGCTCCTCTGGGTGTAATCGCTATCGCGGCAAACGCATTTGCCGTTACAGCCGAGAGTCTCTGTTACATGCCCGGATATGGAATAGGTGATGCCGCCACCGCACTTACCGGACAGAGTCACGGCGCCGATCGTCCGGGACTTGTGAGACAATTCGGTTACATGGCGGTAGGACTCGGCATGGCGGTCATGTCGGCAATGGGTGTGCTTATGTATATGTTTTCTTATGAAATCATGGCGGCAATCACACCGGTAGAGGCAATACGCGAACTCGGGGCGGAAGTGCTGCGCATCGAGGCATGGGCGGAACCTATGTTCGCAGCATCCATTGTGACATATGGAGTCTTCGTAGGCGTTGGCAACACCACATTGCCTGCCGTCATGAATTTCGGCAGCATATGGGCTGTAAGGGTTCCGCTCGCATGGCTGTTCGCCAAGTCCATGGGGTTGCAAGGTGTCTGGATCGCCATGTGCATCGAGCTGATATTCCGCGGCTCCATATTTCTCGCACGCCTCTTTTTCTCACGCTGGTACCATCCACGTAAACAAGAACATACGGATCCGGCATCAGTAATCACATAGCAAAGAGGGCATTCCAAAGAATGCCCTCTTTGCTATGTGATTACTGATCAACACCTTAAATACTAAGTGACACTCCGCACGTCAGACAACGGGGCAACGCCGGACCATACATATATCCGGAATCCCGTAAAGAACCCGTGTCAAAGTCACGCTGATAGGAGTTGAATATGTTGCTTACACCCGCTGTCATGTCAATATCCACTTTCTTGAAAATTTTAAAACAGTATGCAAGTTTTACCGATGCGTCGAAGAAGGATTGGGTGCGCACCGCAAGATCCACATCAGTTCCCGAACCTACAAGATGCTGCACTGTCATCGGACCGGTAAGCGTTCCTGTGAATATAGCCCTGAATTTGGGAAGGATCTCCCAGTTCGCGGTAAAATAGCCATATACATCAGGTGTGCGGAACATCCTCTTCTCAGCCGGGACATCGGGGTTGTCACTCCACACTTCCGGCTTTTTGTAACGGCTGCGCTGGAGAGTGACACCTGCCTGCACATCAAAATGCGACGAGAAGAAAGCCTTTGCCTCAAGATTCAAACCGAACACACGCGCTCCCGAACCGTTGTAACGCTCAAGAACGGCATTCCCTTGGGCATCGGTGCCGTCAAGCTGACGGATCGCGAACACATCGCGCAGATCGGTAAAGAATCCCTCGATAAGAAGATTTGTCTGAACATTTCCGAAAGTATGGTAAAAGTCGGCTGACGCGCTGAAACTCTGAGAGCTCTCCTGCTTCAAATCCGGGGCAAGCACGGTAACCACCCTTTCGCCACCGACAATCGCGATGTGCAGATCCTCGTCATATGCCTGCGGAGAGCGGAAACCGGTTGAATACGACAACCTGAAATTCGCACTGCGAGACGGATTGAAACGGATGTTGGCACGCGGAGAGACAATCGGGTTCTTTATCAGAGAATGCTTGTCGAGACGTGCGCCTACAAGGAATCCCCACTTCTCGTTGCGCCACTCATTCTGAAGATAACCGCTGAATATGTTCACATTCTGCAGCAGGTCGTGCCCGTATCCTATTGTCACGTCATGCAGGCGGTTATATGAATATTCGAGTCCGGCTACAAGTTCCGAGGGCATGAACAGGAAATGAGTGATCGGATGGGTCCACTGTGTACCTGCCGTAACGACAAGGTCCGACGTGCGGCCGTATGCGTCGGGATCCATATCGGAACCGTAATAACTTTTGCGCTTAGTTGCCTGCATTGCTGAGAAGACAGACACGTGGTCACGCCTGTCGCCGGGCCATATGTCATATGTCACTTCAGCCGCATGTATATTGTGCTCCACCTGCTCGGCGATCATTGCCAGATGCGGCGGTTCGTCAAGCTGGTCTCCTCCGCGTCTGTATTCATGCGTGTTGTGGTATTCCACAGAAAGACGCGAATCCTCCGTTGTGCGAAGAAACGTCCGTGCGCCGAGAGTCTGTGTCTTCAATTGGGCAACTTCGGTAAAGCCGTCGCCGTTGTGGTCATATCCATCGCGGTAACGGCTTTGCCCATAAATAAAAATACCCGCCTTGTCATTGTCGGTGACAACAGAAGCATTAAGGGTCGTATTGTTGTCAAGAGAACCAGACGGACCTATGGAAGTAAGCGTATGCGAGATTTTTGCGGAGTTCTCGCGGGGATCTTTTGTGATTATGTTTATTGTTCCGCCGATGGCTGAAGATCCGAACAGTGCCGATCCGCCGCCACGCATCACTTCGATACGGTCAATCATGTTCGCTGGAATCTGTTCAAGACCGTAGACTCCCGTAAGGGCGGAGAAGACAGGTCGCGAGTTCATGAGAATCTGAGAATAATGTCCGTCGAGACCATTGATGCGGACCTGTGTGAACCCGCAGTTCTGGCAGTCGTTTTCAACACGCACGCCAGGCTGGAAATCAAGTCCGTCGGCAAGCGAGCAGGCACCGACCGTGGTAAGCAGTTTCCCGGTCATGACGTTCACGAGCGATGGACTTTCCCTGCGCTTGACCTCGCTCTTTGAACTGGTTACAACCACCTGGTCAAGCATGAAAACATCCATCAGAGAATCAAGCTCACTCTCTGTGGGTGAAGAGGGAACAGCATTTTTGTCGGCACGCGCCGACGCGGCAATGGCAACAGCCATAGCCGCAACATATATTCTTTTATACATTGTCTGTTGCGAAATAATTTCTAAATATGTGTATACAATAGGTACGTAACGCTACATATGCGCGACTCCCGCAGAAATTATTTCACAGCAGGGGGACCCCTGAGAAGATATAAGGTGCCTTCGTGCCGACATTTGGCGACAATGACACAGGCTGAGACTAATGAAAATGACACATCCGGAATATCAAGCGCAAATCCCGCCACTGATTGCGCGGTTGTCGCCGCCAGATTGAACCCGGCTACAAGATCAAGCGAATGCGCGGTGTGGGAATGGGTTCCGGATGGTAAATAAGGGTGCGAATGTGTCACAGCCCTGCCGTCAACCCCCTTGTGCACATGCGTAAAGATTGCGTTCGAGAACATGAAGTTCACAAACACAAGCATCACCAATGACACAAAAACAGTGGCAAACGACTTTTTCACATTGCAAAATTAGCTAATAATCTCGAACTATGCAAGAAACGCGCCGTCCGCATTCTTTAGCGGCTGTCTGTCACCACTGTCACCAGTAACTGTCTGTCACCCGATGCCGCCAAGTGTGTCGGGAAAGCCCTGCAACAAAAGCATCAGGATATTTACCGATGCAATTATAGCGTCAGCGCAATGAATTTACCGAACTGACCCACGGCATAACCATGGCTGACCTGTCGGAAAGGATGTTCAAGGCAATCGACCTTGAAACGTCTCCATCGTTGCCACCTTATCGCAATGTCAATGAGCCGAACTTGGAACGGAAAGGTATGTTCGCATCGTTGGCAAATAATCCTAAAGCGCGTGAGCTTTTGCTAACTCTCAATGCCGGTTTCATCAAAACCTTGATGCCCGGTGAGGATACCCTTATATCCAAAGGATTCTCAATGGAGGAGGCACAGGACACGACATCCGCTTTCGAGGATTACTGCAAGACACATGCTGATGAGATTGAAGCATTGCGCATAATCTACAATAACTCCGGCGAACCGTTGACCTATTCAATGCTACGTGACCTCTCAGTCCAGCTTCGCAGGGCAAACTCCCAGTTCAATGTATCTCAACTGTGGAACTGTTATTCTCTGCTCAACCTCGAGAAGGTAAAGCCCCGCTCAACACAAGAAGAGAAGGAGACATTGACATTCAACGCGATGACTTTATCACAGAGACCAAGAACAATCAGCTCAACTTCCCGGATAAACATGAAATCAGAAGTGTCCAAAGAAATGCGCGGAGATTTGCTGACCGACAAAACCGAACGACAATTTAGCGAGGTTGTCGATATAATCTTGTCTCACAGGAGTCGGGCTTCGCAGGCTGTAAATAATGAACTGCTCCTGACCGCTTGGCAAGTAGGTTGCTATGTCTCGACAAAGTTGAAAAGCGAGGAATGGGGCAGCAAGGTTGTGGCCCAACTGTCAGAATACATCCGCGCCAAGAGGCCTGACCTTAAGGGGTATAGCCGCAGCAGCATTTACAATATGGTTATGTTTTATGACGAATATTCATCCGCAGAATTTGCTGATACTGTCATGCGCTTTCTCAATTCTGAATTTGTCCAGCCAAAAACCGGACAATTGCAATCCGGAGAAAGCAGTCAAGTTCATGGGAAGGACTTAATTGTGCAGACGGAATCTGCACAATTTGTTCCTGTACCATCCGGTCAATTACCCAAGATATTGGAGTTGACTACATTATCCAATCATTTGGAGATATTTAGCAGATGCAGAAGTCAGGAAGAACGTATGTTTTACATCCTTTATGCAAGCAAGGAACATCTGACCAATAAAGAACTGAAGCGCTGCATCTCCAATCAGACTTTCTCAACCTTGTTGGGAAGCAAGAAAAGTATGTCAAAGAGGATGCTCGAAACATATCCAAACGCTCAGGCGATGTTTAAGGATACCATCTTTTTTTATTTCCTTAATCTGCCTAAGAAACACAGTGAGTCGAAGTTGAAGACCGGGTTGCTTGAACACATAAAGCAGTTTATCCTTGAGCTTGGCAAAGACTTTATATTTATGGATCAGGAGTATCGTCTTGAAGTTGGCTCGTCAACATCTAAGGCTGATTTACTGTTTTTCCATAGAGGGATTCATAAGTACTGATATGATTGATACACAGAAACTACGCCAGCGTATACTCGACCTCGCCATCCGTGATAAACTCGTGCTGCAAGACCCCAATGACGAACCTGCATCCGTCCTTCTCGATCGCATCCGCGCCGAGTAAGAACGCCTCATCGCCGAGGGCAAAATCAAACGCCCCAAAACAAAAAGATCTACCGATAAATCCATTTATATGAAGCAGACGGAGATAGAGCCGTTCGACATTTTTTAATCGCCATGTTGTCGGGCAATTTCACCGTTATCAGTCATTTTTTCTTGATTTGCATTTACATTTGGCTCCTCCCCTATCGTGTCAGAATATATAATCCCGTACATACCTACCGGAAACGAAAACAGATACAAAAGTGTTATATTTAGAAACAGTTTAAATTTAATTGTGAGGTTCATTGGGAGGATTTTATGAGGTGTTTTTACGAGCCGAGGAGGGAGCATGGCGGGCTATGTGACCGAGGAGACCTGGTGAAAACAACCATAAAAGACCTCAAGGAAGCCACAAGATACATTATATAAATAATTTCGAATTAAATTTAAACAGTTTCTTACATGCCGCGAATTATTTTCACAAGTGCGCAGATACTTTGCGCACGCGATATGTAACTTTGCACTGGAAATGAAAAAAGCAACAGAGTTAAGTAAGTGTTGGAAATTAGCTTATATTAAATTTCAGGAGATTTTGAGATGATTTCATGATTCCGAAGAAGGAGCA
>NZ_CAJMXD010000086.1:0-9249 GCF_905219685.1 Barnesiella sp. CU968 | reverse complement strand
TTCTCAACACTTTCCCTAATATACCGCTGTAAATGAATCCTCCCGACAGAAACACACTGATTGAGACAATGCGCAGACATAAAATCTGCGTGCTTGTACCGACATACAACAATGGCGGTACAATCCGCGATGTGATTGCCGGAATACTGGATTTCTGCGCGGATGTCATAGTGGTCAACGACGGGAGCACCGATGAAACGGAGTGTATTCTTGAATCTTTCAATGATTCGGTGAACATAATCACACATTCTGAAAACAAAGGCAAAGGACACGCGCTCAGGTCAGGGTTCATGGAAGCGGCGAGACTTGGATACGAATATGCGATAACCATTGATTCCGACGGGCAACATTATCCGGAGGATATCCCCTCTTTCGTCAGGACAATAGTCGAAAACCCGGGAGCTTTGATCATCGGGGAGCGGGATCTATCTAATGCAGACATAAACGGAAAGAGTTCTTTTGCCAACAAATTTTCCAACTTCTGGTTCCATCTGCAGACAGGACGCAGACTTAAAGACACACAGACCGGCTTCAGGGCCTATCCCCTCCGTAAACTTCACGGCATGTCACTCCTCACAAGCAGATATGAGGCGGAACTGGAACTTCTGGTATTCGCGTCATGGCATGGCACAAAGATTATCCCGATACCGATCGCGGTCTACTACCCCCCCCAATCCGAAAGGGTGTCGCATTTCAGACCTGCGCTTGATTTTACGCGCATAAGCATACTGAACACCATTCTTTGCTTCGCAGCAATATTATACGGAATCCCGGCACGCATATACAATTCATTCACGCAACACCGGATTTTCAATAAAGAGTTCAGACTGTTCACACGCAAACGAGGCGAAAAGCTCGATGCAGCCGTCACCCTCTGCAGAATTTTCAGATCAATCTACGGATTCTCCTTCTTCACGTTTATGGCGACTGCGGTCTTCTCCCCTTTCGCATCCATATATTTCCTTAAAGGGAAGAATTCCGACAGGAAAAAACTTCGTTTCCACAAAATGGTAAGATGGGGATGCGAACTTACAACCCGTAATTATCCCGGAGCCCGAACAACATATGAAAACCCGTCGAATGAGGATTTCAACCGACCGGCACTGGTCATATGCAACCATCAGTCTCATCTTGACCTGCCGCTGCTTATCGCCATGCATCCGAAACTTGTGTTTCTGACAAACGACTGGGTATGGAACAGTCCTGTTTTCGGCAATATCATACATCATGCGGATTTCCTACCCGTATCGGAAGGAATAGAAAATATAATGCCCAGGCTCAGAAAACTGAAAGAGAACGGCTACTCGATTGTGATTTTTCCCGAAGGAACACGTTCACCCGACAGCCGTGTGATGCGTTTCCATCAGGGTGCGTTCCTGCTGGCAAAAGAACTGGATCTTGACATTCTGCCCCTTGTCTTGCACGGGGCGGGACATTTCCTGCCTAAAGGAAGCTTTCTGTTCCGCAAAGGGAAACTTACGCTCCGGATAATGCAACGCACCGGAAACCGTGAACTTGAGGAACTCCCCTTCCGCAAACAAGCCTCTTATTTCCGCAGCCTGATAAAAAATGAATATGAACGGCTCGTACGCAAAAACGAAGATGCGGAATATTTCCGGAGTCTTGTGCTCTACAAATACGCCTACCGCGGATGGAGCATAGTCAGCAGATGCAAGAAAGAACTTAAGAAGGCATTTGACCATGCAGACATCATCAATTGCCGGAATTTCGGCAAAGTTCGCATCATCAACGGTGGAATCGGGGTTTTTCCCCTCCTTTACGCTTTAGTTAACAAAGACGCGGAAGTATTCTCCTATATTGAGGATGCCGAAGATTTCCGGATTGCCTCCGACACTCCTACACTCCCCTCCAACCTGCACTTCATTCATGCCGTCTGGAACAACGACTTCGGAAATGAGAAAGATTTTGACAAGACTATAACCCTCTGAATATGAAGGATAAGACAGACTGCATAATAATAGGAGGCGGCATCGGCGGACTTTTCTCCGGGGCTTTCCTTGCAAGAAACGGAATGAACGTGACCGTTCTTGAAAAGAACGCTATCATCGGGGGTGGTCTGCAATGCTTCCATCGCAAAGGAAAAATCTTCGAAACGGGGATGCACGTAATGGGTGGTTTCGGAGAAAACGGAAATCTCCATAAGATATGCAGATACCTCGGAATATACGATTCCCTTGATCTGCAGCATATCGACAGCGACTGCATCGACGAGATCCATTATAAGAAAACCGGCGATGTCTACCGCATTGCATCGGGAAAAGAGAATTTTATAAGATGCATGTCGGAATACTTCCCGGAAGAGACAGGTGGAATACGCGCATACGTGGAAGACATTTATGAACTGACGGAAGAAATACCTCTTTTCTATCTGAAGGAAGATAACGGAGATGTCAGGATTCATTCGGAGAAATTCACATGGTCAGCTGACAGTCTGATAAACTCGCATGTATCAGATCCGCGGCTCAGAGAGTTGCTGGCTTATCTCAATCCGTTATATGGAGGAGTCGAAGGGCATACACCCGCATATGTACACGCCCTGATACATGTACTCTACATCAATGGAGCGACCCGTTTCAAAGGTGGCAGCCAGCAGCTGGCGGATGCACTGAAAAGAGTCATCGAGAACGCAGGAGGCAATGTGCTTTCAAACAGAAACGTGACAAGAATCGATGTCTCCGACAAGATGATAACAGCTGTACACACATCGGACGGAGGTATATACAAAGCAGTCAATTACATCTCAGCGATTCATCCGGTCGCTTTGTTGAGACTTTTGCCGGAAGGCGCGTTTCAGCGAGTGTTCGCAAGACGTCTGAACGAGATTCCCGATTCTTATTCAGCATTTTCTATTTATATCGACCTCAAACCGGACAGATTCCCCTATATCGACCATACCTGCTATTATATGGAAGACTACGGTAATATGTGGAATCAGGATAATTTCGATCCGTGCGACTGGCCCAAGTGCTTTATGTACATGACGCCTCCGGATCCCGGGCAAGGCAAATTCGCAAACCGTCTTCTTGTGCACTGCATAATGAGTTATGAACTTGTCCGAAAATGGGAAAACACCACTGTCGGACACCGTGGCGAGGATTATGAGAATTGGAAAAATGAAAATGTCAGAAAGATTCTTGACAAACTACAGACAATCTTTCCCGATATTTACGACAGCATAGCCTGCATATATTCGGCAAGTCCGCTGACCATCCGTGATTATTACAACACCAGAGATGGCGCGATATTCGGTTACCGGAAAGATTGCCGGAACCTGATTTTCTCCCAGCTGCCAATACACTCCAAAGTCAGAAACCTATTTCTGACCGGTCAGAACATAAACCTGCACGGCATGTGCGGAGTGCCGTTGACCGCAATATACACTGCAGAAGCCATTTTAGGCAAAAACACAATTGTCAAAGGAATCAACGATGCCTGCAAGGATATTTAAAATACTCTTAACGCTGTTTTTCTCAGCCTCATGCCTCCTCTCTTTTGCCGGAGACAAATCAATCGACATATGGAAGGGAACCCGATGCAAAGAGCAAGTGACACTAACACCATACCTTGCACCGGGAAACAATAATACCGCATGCATAGTGTGCCCGGGAGGAAGCTATTTCTGGCTTGACCGTAAAACGGAAGGAACCGGTGTCGCGGAATGGCTCCGCAGCAACGGAATTTCCGCATTCGTGCTCGAATATCGCGTTGCAGGCATCAACGCATTTATCTGGCACGACAGATATGTACGCCGCGGACACCGTTATCCCGATATGCTGCAGGACGTGCAACGTAGCATCGAGCTGATTCGCGACAATGCCGGCAGATTCGGCATTGATCCCAATCGTCTTGGAGTGATGGGATTTTCCGCCGGAGGTCATCTTTCAGCCATGTCCGGAATATTCTTTGACACCAATTCCCTGAAAAGCCTCGGCATTACACCACGTGTCTCGCTTAAACCCGATTTCATCGCACCTATTTATCCGGTGGTATCGATGACTGACAAATCCACTCACAGACGTTCACGCCGGGGACTTCTGGGAGAAGGGAAAGCGATATCTGCTGAAATGAAAGACTCCCTTTCTCTTGAAAGACATGTGCGCCGGGATATGCCGCCGGTATATCTAATGAATTGCATCGACGACCCTGTCGTTGATTACCATAATTCCGTATTGTTTGATTCTGCCATGACCGCTGCCGGAGTAAGACACAGATATGTGCAGTTCAAGACCGGCGGACACGGTTTCGGGGCAAATCCTGAGAAAACGACTTCCGAGGCGATAAGCTGGAAAGAAGATTTCATCAACTGGTTAAGAATTCTGTTCAAATGAATATGATGAAAGAAGACATAGAGTTCCGCTCTCCCGCAGAAATAGAGGAATACCAGAACGGGAGACTACGCGAGGCATTGCGTTATCTCGCGGACAATTCACCTTTCTACCGGAGGGTATTCCGCGACAACGGAATCAACATCAATGATATCCGCACCACCGAAGATCTGGTAAAAATACCGTTTACCGAGAAAAAAGACCTTCAACTCCATAATGCGGATTTTCTTTGTGTGCCACCGGAAAAAATAATAGACTACATCACGACATCGGGAACCTTGGGAGACCCCGTTACTTTCGGATGCACCGACAAAGACCTTGACAGACTGGCATACAATGAAATGAAATCTTTTTCATGTGCCGGTGTCAAGCCGGGAAATATCGTGCAGCTGATGACGACACTTGACAAAAGATTCATGGCAGGACTTGCATATTTCCTTGGAATCCGCAAACTGGGTGCCAGCGTCATACGCGTTGGCAACGGCATGCCGGAATTGCAATGGGACACAATCAACCGGCTCAAACCGGACACCATAATGTGTGTGCCATCCTTCATATTGCGTCTTATAGAATACGCGGAAATGAACGGAATCGATTACCGGAACTCAAGCATACGACGGATCATCGGTATCGGTGAAGGTCTCAGAGAACAGGATTTCTCCCTCAACCTTCTCGGCAACCGCATAAAGGAGAAGTGGGATGTCGATCTGTTCGCTACATATTCCTCTACGGAGATGGGAGCCACATTCTCGGAATGTCCTTTCGGCTGCGGAGGTCATGTGCACCCCGAACTGATTATCGTGGAAATAATCGGCGACAACAATCTTCCGGTGAAAGACGGCGAAGTCGGGGAAGTGGTAATCACTACGCTCGGAGTCGAGGGAATGCCGCTGCTCCGGTTCCGCACCGGCGACATGAGCTCCAAGGTGACAGGGGAATGCCGCTGCGGACGAAACTCATACAGGCTTACTCCGCTTGTAGGACGAAAAAACAATATGATAAAGCTGAAGGGAACCACAATATATCCACCTGCAATCAATGACGTGCTCGACAATACACCTTACGTAATCAACTATGTGGTAGAGGTTCGCAATAGTTTTGCCGGCACCGACGAGGTTGTGGTGAAAGCCGGTGTGGCTTCAGCCCAACCTTTCGACATGATCAAGGACCTTAAGGACCGCTTCCGATCAAGAATCCGCGTCGCTCCCATCGTAGAGATCCTTTCCCCCGAAGACATCAGCAAAATCAACAACCCCGGCAGCAACCGCAAACCGGTCAAATTCATCGACAACAGAAAAACCTATGCTTCGCCTCTATGACCTTTTCAAGCGATATCCGCTGTTTGCGTGGGGACTGTTTCTGGTCTCCACGACAGCCCTTGTGCTGTCGTTTCTGAGACTCGGATATAAGGAGGATATATCCGATTTCCTTCCGCTTGATGAAAAGAACCATACAGCAATGTCGGTATATCAGGACATCTCCGGTGCTGACAAAATATATGCAGTCATCTCCACTCGCGACACTACGTATACAGATCCTCAGGAACTTGCGGACGGTGTCGAGGCTTTTGCAGCGAGCATCGAGCGGCTGGATTCTATCGGCTTTCTCAGCAGTGTGATCAAGGAAATTGACATGGAGAAAATGCTCGGAGTAACTGATTTCATTTATGAGAACATACCTTATTTCCTGACTGACAAGGATTATGCGAGAATAGACTCCCTTCTGTCCGATCCGGGATATATCGATCGGCAGATCCGAGAAGACAAGCAGATGCTGCTCTTCCCGTCATCGGGCATACTGGCAGGAAATATATCAAGGGATCCGCTCAATCTCTTTACCCCTGTGCCGGAAAGGTTGAAAAACGGCGGTATGTCGATAAATTTCGACACATACGACGGATATATTCTTTCTCCTGACGCGAAAAAAGCCATCGTAATTCTCGAATCCGCATTCGGAGCACACGAATCGGAACATAACGCCTCGCTTGCGGCTATGCTTGAAGACGCGGTGTCTATGACCGAAAAAGAGAACAGCAACCTCGACATACATGTCATAGGAGGACCTGTCATAGCTGCGGAAAACGCTCGCCGCATCAAAAGCGACAGCATCATTGCAATCAGCATCGCCGGCATACTTATATTGCTGCTCCTCATATACGTGTTCCGTAATCTGAGGAACATTCTGCTGATTCTCGTATCCATCGGCTGGGGATGGCTTTTTGCTATGGGCGCAATCGCACTCTTTTATGATTCCGTGTCAATTATCGTGATAGGAATCGCTTCGGTGATTCTCGGTATTGCGGTCAACTATCCGCTGCATCTCATAGATCATCTTAAAGACAGCACACAGCCAAGATCCGCGTTTAAGGAAATCATATCTCCTCTTGTGGTGGGGAACATAACGACTGTCGGCGCGTTCCTGTGTCTGGTACCTCTGAATGCGCCCGCGCTTCATGACCTGGGACTGTTCGCGTCTCTTCTGCTCGCCGGAACAATACTGTTCGTGCTCATATTCCTCCCTCACGCTGTGAAGACACGGAAAACGACAGACAGAACCACCGCCGATCCTCGTCTGATAACACGCCTTGCCGGCTTGTCTCTTGAAAACAATCGCCGGATAGTGTGGGGGGTACTTGTTCTCACCTTAGTATTTGGATTTTTCAGCCTGCGCACCGAATTCGATTCCGACATGCGAAACATCAACTATATGACTGATGAGCAAAAAGCCGATATGGAGTATTTCTCAAGTCTTGCAAATCAGAACGGCGATACGGAAAACCTTTATATCGTCAGCAGCGGCACAACATGGGACGAAGCCCTCTCTCAAAGCGGAATAATAAGCAGAGCCATTGACTCTCTTGTAAATTCAGGCATGGCTACGCGGTGCAATGAAGTCAACTCATTCCTGACATCCCGGGAAGAACAGGTCCGGCGTCTTGCCAGATGGAATGAGTTTGCCGGGAAATTCAGAGAGTCAGCCACAACACCGCTTACGGAGGCGGCACTGCGCCACGGTTTCAGCCCGGAAGCGTTCTCCCCTTTCAACGATGCGATTTCCGCTGACTATGCTCCGCAGGATTTCGAAAACTTCAAGGAATTATATTCCTCAGTATTTACGGGCAACATAAGTGAGGATCCTGAGTCGGGACGCAAATCCATCGTTCAGGTAATCGAAGTGCCTCTGTCATCTGCAGACGAGATTAAAGACACCCTGTCGGGTCATCGTGAATTCGGAGGGCTAGTGTTTGATGTAAGGAGCATGAACGGATCAATTGCCGACACGCTCTCCAATGATTTCAACTATATAGGGGTCGCATGCGGATTCATCGTGTTCATATTCCTATGGATTTCACTCGGGAGCATCGAACTTGCCATGATTTCATTCCTGCCTATGGCTTTCAGCTGGATATGGATTCTCGGAATCATGGGTATTCTGGGAATAAAATTCAACATCGTCAATGTAATTCTTGCAACTTTCATATTCGGTCAGGGTGACGACTACACCATCTTCATGACGGAAGGTCTCACATATGAATTCGCCTGTCGCCGCAAACTGCTGCAATCATACAAAAACAGCATCATCGTGTCTGCACTGATAATGTTCATCGGCATCGGCACTCTTCTGGTTGCAAAACACCCGGCAATGCGTTCGCTTGGCGAAGTGACGGTGGTGGGTATGGTTTCCGTAGTTCTCATGGCATATCTATTCCCGCCACTGCTTTTCAAATGGCTCACACGCCGCAGTGACGGTTCGATACGCCCCTATCCTGTCACACTTGGGAGTGTATTGACCGGAAGATACGATTTCAACCGCTCCGAAATCCGCCGAAAAAAGAACCAGACGGAACTCGCATACGCCATGGAATGCGTCATGGGAAGATATCTTTACAAGGGGAGAGAGATCGAGACCTCAGCCGAGAAAACCTTGAAAAAGATACGCTCCAGGACTGATATTCTGCTGGATTACGCAAATCCCGGGGATATATATCTTGACGACAAGAATGGGTATGGAGAGCTGGCTCTTCTATTGGCACGCTTGCACCCGGAACGCAAAGTCTTCATATATACCTCTTCCGGATATGCACAAGCAGTCATAGCTGCTTGTGCGGACGGATTCACCCCCAACCTGCACATCCTTGATCATAAACCATGACAAGACTACAACCGGCTTCGTCGGCTGCGCATCATAAGTTTCATTTGTATTTTCCTCAGATCTTGATTAAATTTGCAGAGAACTTGTCGAAGTCTTCATTTCGTCTAAACAACTCAAGCTACACTTTATGCAGACAATAAAATTCCGGACAGAATACACCCCCGTGCGTGAAAACTTCACGTTGAATCCAGAGAAGCCTGTTTTACTCATGGGGTCATGTTTTGCCGACAACATCTCGCAACGCATGCAATTCTGCCGATGGAATGCCTGCAACCCTTTCGGAGTACTGTTTAACCCACTGTCAATAGCAAGAGTGCTCCGGATGTCTTTATCGGGATTATATGCAGACATTCCGGACTCAATCTTCGGCAATGAAGGAATTTTTCATTCCTGGCTTTTCGATTCAAAAAAATCAGGCTCGTCAGCCGATGAGGTCCTTGACCGGATTGCAGAATCTTTCTCAACATTCGACAGCATCATAAAAGAGGCAGAGGCTCTTTTCATTACGTTCGGCACTTCGTGGTGCTATTTCCTTAACGAAGATGATTATGTGGTTGCCAACTGCCATAAACAGCCTCAGGCTCTTTTCACCCGAAGGCGCATCGGCATTGAAGAGATTGCCGACACATGGCTTCCACTGCTTGAGGAGCTGCATAACAGATACCCCCTGCTGAAAGTAATATTCACCGTGAGTCCGGTGCGACATCTGAAAGACGGTTTCGAGGGGAACGCCAGGTCAAGAGCTGTGCTC
>NZ_CAJMXD010000085.1:0-9260 GCF_905219685.1 Barnesiella sp. CU968 | reverse complement strand
GAAAAGTATCTGAGTCTGGCGAGGGGGAAGGTAAAAGGGCTGGAGGATATAGAGCTGGAAGAGAAAGAAATGCGTATCGGCGACAAGATGCTGTGCCTGCATACACTTTCAGATACTGATGATCTGCCCGGAAAGGTCAGCACTGATAACCGTTATGAGCGGTTATCGACTGACCGCTCGGATTGCAGATTGAGCTTCGCCTCTCCCGTGGGTCTGCTTCTGCCGTGCAACCATATCTACAACCAGTATATACTGATTGACGACCATGACGAGAATCTGGCGAAGTTCGAGAAAACAGCCCGAAATATGAACAGTCTTTCAAGGTATAGCCGAAGCAATGCCATTAACAAAGAGTGGATAGACCGCTATCTGAACGAGGCTCACAGCTATGGTCTTACCTCTGTGCGCTGCCACTGCAATATAATGGCGTGGAGCGATGACGCGGAGGAACTGCGACGCATCAAGAATGATGTCGGGAGCCAGTTGGCGACTATGGGTTGTATGCCCCGGCACAACACCATCGACTGCCCGACACTGTTCTGGTCAGCGATGCCCGGCANCGAGGCAGACTTCCCTGCCGAGGAGAGTTTTTACACTTTCATCGAGCCTGCCGTCTGCTTCTTCACTGCCGAAACCAACTACCGCAGTAGCCTATCGCCTTTCGGAATCAAGATGGTAGATAGGTTGACCGGAAAACCTATCCATCTGGATATATCCGACGAGCCTATGAAACGCGGCATCACCACCAACCGCAACAAGTTCATACTGGGCCCGTCGGGTAGCGGAAAGTCTTTCTTCACCAACCATCTGGTGCGCCAATATTATGAGCAGGGCGCGCATATTCTCCTGATTGACACCGGCAATTCATACGAAGGGCTGTGCAATCTGATCCACAACAAGACGCACGGCGAGGACGGTATCTATTATACCTACACCGAGGAAAAGCCGATTTCTTTCAATCCGTTTTTCACAGATGACGGGATGTTCGATGTGGAGAAGAAGGACTCGATTAAGACACTGCTACTTACACTCTGGAAGTCAGAGGATGACAGAGTGACAAAGACCGAATCCGGTGAGCTTGGCTCGGCGTTGTCGATGTTCCTTGAAAAAATGGCTAAGGATAAGAATATAGTGCCATGCTTCGACGCTTTTTTTGAGTTTATGCGCGACGATTACCGCGCTGAAATGGCACAGCGTCCTATTCCCATATACAAACAGGATTTTGACATTGACAACTTCCTTACAACCCTGCGTCAGTATTACCACGGCGGCCGGTTTGACTTTCTGCTGAACTCCAAAGAGAATATCGACCTGCTGAACAAACGTTTCGTCGTGTTCGAGATTGACGCCATCCGCGATAACAAAGACCTGTTCCCGGTGGTGACAATAATCATCATGGAAGCCTTTATCAACAAGATGCGCCGGTTGAAAGGTGTACGAAAACTTCTTATCTGCGAGGAGGCTTGGAAGGCGTTGTCAACGGCGAATATGGCTGAGTATATGCGCTATATGTTCAAGACAGTGCGCAAATATTTCGGCGAGGCTGTGGTTGTCACGCAGGAAGTGGACGATATTATCTCGTCACCGATTGTCAAGGAAACAATCATCAACAACTCCGACTGTAAAATCTTGCTCGACCAGCGGAAATATATGAACCGCTTTGACCAGATACAGGAGCTGCTCGGTCTGACCGACAAGGAAAAGGCGCAGATACTCAGTATCAATATGGCAAACAGCCCCAACCGGCTCTACAAAGAGGTATGGATCGGGCTGGGCGGAACGCAGTCCGCTGTCTATGCCACGGAGGTGTCACCGGAGGAATACCTGTGTTACACTACCGAGGAAACGGAGAAAATCCAAGTCCTTGACCGCGCCCGTCAGCTCGGCGGTGACATCGAAGCGGCGATCAAACAGTTAGCCAACGAAAAAAGAGAGAAATAATGTATGAATGTGAAATCCATATTTTCAGGTATCGTGTCAGGAATAATGTTTTGCCTCGGCCTCCTCCAGACAATTATTCTCGCCATGATTAGAACTATTATAAGCATGGCTCACAGAATACGATAAATCCACCACTTTTAATCCGCAATCAAATGAAGCATCTCAAGTTTTTAATCCCCCTCATTGCCCTGTGCCTGATGCTCGGCACGGGCAGGGCCTCCGCCCAATGGACGGTCATAGACCCGTCGAACATCGCCCAGAGCATCGTAAACAACTCCAAATCACTCGTTCAGGAGTCACAGACGGCTACGCACATGGTCAAAAATTTTCAGGAAACCGTGAAAATTTACCAGCAGGCTAAGAAATATTATGACGCACTGCAATCGGTCAACAACCTTGTCCGTGATGCCCGCAAGGTGCAGCAGACAATCCTGATGCTCGGCAACATCTCCGGTTACTATGTCAACAATTTCCAGAAGATGCTGACCGACCCTAATTTCACAAGTGCCGAACTCTCGGCAATCGCCTCCGGATACACCCGGATACTCGAAGAAGCCAACGGCGTACTCGGCGACTTGAAACAGGTAGTCAATATCACTACACTGAGTATGACCGACAAAGACCGTATGGATGTGGTCGATGACTGCTACAAGGAGATGAAAAGGCTGAAGAACCTGACGGCATATTACACCAACAAGAATATAAGCGTGTCATAACTGCGCGCCAAAAAGAAGGCTGATACACAGCGTGTGGTGGCTCTCTATGGCGACGGGTCTGAAAAATACTGGTAATTGTAGTAATCATAATTAAAAAATATGATAGCGTTATCAATAGATTTCAACAACCTCCACACCATACTGCGCTCGCTCTATGACGAGATGATGCCTCTATGTGAGGATATGGCGGGTGTGGCTCAGGCGATAGCCGGATTGGGCGCGTTGTTCTTCGTTGCCTATCGCATCTGGCGGTCACTTGCCGCCGCAGAGCCGATTGATGTGTTTCCGCTGCTACGTCCGTTTGTGATAGGCTTCTGTATAATGTTTTTCCCGTCAGTGGTACTCGGCACCATCAACTCTGTGATGTCGCCGATTGTGCAGGGCACAGCCTCTATGCTTGAAGGGCAGACACTCGATATGCAGAAATACCGCGAGGAGAAAGACCGGCTGGAGTATGAGGCGATGATGAATGACCCGTCAACAGCCTACCTTGTCGATGATGCCGAGTTTGACAGACAGATAGACGAATTAGGCGTGACGGAGATAGGCACAGCCGCCGGAATGTATATCGAGCGGGGAATGTACAAAGTCAAAAAAGCTATTCAAAACTTTTTCAGAGAGTTGTTGGAGATGCTTTTTCAGGCTGCCTCACTCACGATTGACACTATCCGCACATTCTTCCTTATCGTGCTGTCAATTCTCGGCCCGGTCGCCTTCGCTCTTTCCGTTTGGGATGGCTTCCAGTCAACGCTGACCCAGTGGATACAACGATATATCCAGACTTATCTGTGGCTGCCGGTGGCAGACCTGTTTTCGACAATCCTTGCGAAAATACAGGTGCTGATGTTGCAGAACGACATTTCGGAACTGACAAACAACCCCAACGCAAACCTCGACAGCTCAAATACTTGCTATGTCATTTTTATGATAATCGGCATTATAGGATACTTCACGATTCCAACTGTGGCGGGCTGGATAATACAAGCCGGAGGTGCCGGAAACTATAACCGTGCTGTCAACACCACCGCGATGCAGGTCAGTTCTGGTGCGGCAAGTGTCGGAGGCGCGGTCGCCGGAAATGTCGCGGGCAACGCAGGCAAATTGCTTAAATAATATTCAAACGACATTCAAATGCAATTCAAATCACTTAAAAACATCGAAACCTCGTTCCGCCAGATACGGCTGTTTGGTATTGTGTTTGTGGCGATGTGTGCCGTGGTGGTGTCGGTGGCTCTGATCTGCGTGTTCAATTTCGCTGAAAGGCAGAGGGAAAAAATCTATGTTCTTGACAACGGCAAGAGTCTTATGCTCGCCTTGTCGCAGGACATGGAGCAGAACCGCCCGGCGGAAGCCCGTGAACATGTGCGACGCTTCCATGAGCTGTTTTTCACACTCTCACCTGACAAATCGGCGATTGAGCATAACATCAACCGCGCCCTTATACTGTCGGACAAGTCGGCATACAACTACTACACGGATTTTTCGGAGAAGGGTTACTACAACCGTATCATCGCCGGCAACATCAACCAAGTGCTGCAAGTGGACAGTGTGGTGTGCGATTTCAACAACTATCCGTACATCGCTAAAACCTATGCCCGACAAATGATTATCCGCGAAAGCAATGTGACAGAGCGTACACTGGTGACGCAGTGCCGCCTCTCCAACGCCTCACGCTCCGACGACAATCCCAACGGCTTCATCATCGAAGGCTTCACAATACTTGAGAACAAGGATATTTCAACCGTAAAACGATAATTCAATTATGTCAAAGATTAAATCAATATTTTCCGCCATATATAATAATATGTGGCGCAACCCGAAAGGGAGGCTCACAACGCGCCTGAAAGGAGCGTGTGAGTCAATTCCCCCGAAACAACGGCTTACTGTCGTGTCGCTTATGCTGACCGTGTTTGTGCTTACCGCCTTCTTCGTGTTCGGTCATGCCTGTTACAGGATAGGTCTGGGCAAAGCGCAAAAATCAGTGGAGATCGAGCATATAATGCCGATCGACATCGTTACCAAATCTCCCGTTCATGAACCTCAAAATCTTCCAGACTATGACGATGCAGGAGTGGAAAGCGAAGATTAACGGCTTCTTCCAGCCCAAATCGCAGGCTGAACGGCAGAAGATGATGAAATACTTAGTCGTGTTCCCGGCGGCTGTCGTGTGCGGCATAGTGATACTGTGGCTGCTGTACACAAGCCTCAACAAGAATGACAGCAAGGTCGGCAATGCCTTCAATACCGAAATACCTGAGGGTGAGAACGACGGTATCAAGACCAAAGCGGAGGAATATGCCGCCGCAGATGCAGCCAAAGAGAAGGAGGCGCAACAGCGTGCGGTGGTCGCCCTTGATACTCTTACCGCCCTTACAACCGATACCGTTGAGCATCAGTCCGCCGTTGAGAACTCCGCACAGGCGTATCAGGAGGTTCAAGCATCGCTCAATGACTTTTTTGTGGAGGACACCTCAGCCGACAATGTTGAAATGGAGGCTCTAAATGAGCGTATCGCAGAGTTGGAGGCTCAGAATGCTCTGGCACAGCGACAGACGGCACAGCCTGATGAGATGGAGCTGATGGAACGCTCGTATCAGTTGGCGGCACAGTATATGGGCAACGGCGGCAACTATTCGCCCCCACAACCCACCGAAGAAAAGGGCAAACGGGATGTGCAGCCGGTGGCGCAGGTCAACAGGAATGTGGTATCCACGCTCGGTCAGACATCAACCGTCAGGGGCTTCAATACCTCGGTGGGTACAATGAGGGCGGTCGCCAAGAATACCATCGCCGCAGTGGTGGCAGGTAACCAGAGTGTTGTTGACGGCGAGAGTGTAAAACTCCGTACCGTCGAACCGATGTGGGTCGGCAACCGCCTGATACCGCGTAACACCACCATTGTCGGCTCTGCAAGGGTGCAGGGCGAAAGGCTGGAGATTGAAATCACCTCCATCGAGTGCGAAGGCTCTATATATGAAGTGGAGTTGCAGGTATATGACTCCGACGGTCAGGAGGGCATCAATATCCCGCAGTCAATGGAGAGTGACGCGCTGCATGAAATCGGAGCAAATATGGGCAGTACGATGGGAAGCTCGATAAATATTTCCACAAATACCGGGGCGCAGATAGCATCCGACGTGGGTCGAGGGCTGATAAACGGTGTCAGTCAGTATCTCACCAAGAAGCTGCGAACCGTCAAAGTCCACCTCAAAGCCGGCTACCGTGTGATGCTTCACCAGCCGGAAGATATATGATTATTCACCATTAAATCCACAATTCAATGAATTACAAACTCTTTTTACGTTCGCTTATTGCCGTTATAGCAATGGCGACTCCGGCTTTTGCCGGAACAAAATCGGTTAAAAACACCGATGTCAACGTGCCGTCTGACACGGAAAAGGTTGCCGCTCAGGTAGCCGAACACGAAATCAACGTGTACAGCGACAACTACACCGACGGCGACAAGTTCGACGGTCTGACCCGCAAGGTCGGCTTCGACCGGATGATACCGCCTCACGCTCTGGAAGTCTGCTACGAAAAGACTACGCACATTATATTTCCCTCGGAAATAGTCTATTGCGACTTAGGCAATGAGAACCTTGTCGCCGGATTAGCCGATGGCGCAAAGAATGTGCTGCGTGTCAAATCAGCCTTCAAGTCATTCAAGCAGGAGACAAACCTGTCGGTAATAACCGAGGACGGAAGCTATTATAGTTTCAACGTGAAATTCGCAAAAGAGCCGCTGTTGCTCAATATCGAGATGACCGATTTTCTGCATGACGGCGAGGCAGTCAATCGCCCGAACAACGCGCAGGAAATCTATCTTGAAAAGTTAGGTAGCGAGTCACCTATACTTGTCAAGCTGATTATGAAAAGCATCTACAAGCAGAACAAGCGCGAAATCAAGCATATAGGCTCAAAGCGTTTCGGGGTGCAGTTCCTCCTGAAATCCATCTATGCTAACAACGGGCTTCTCTATTTCCACACCGAGCTGAAAAATACATCAAACATTCCTTTCGATGTCGATTATGTCAGCTTCAAGATTGTGGATAAGAAGGTTATCAAGCGGACTGCTATGCAGGAGCAGGTACTTGAACCGCTCCGCGCCCAGAACTATGTGACGGTGGTACACGGCAAGCAGTCGGAACGCACTGTGTTCGCTTTGGAGAAATTCACTATTCCCGACGACAAGCAGCTTGTTATCGAGATTGCCGAAAAGGAAGGCGGCAGACATCAGTCCTTCGTGGTCGAGAACGAGGATATTGTGAGAGCCAACGTAATTGACGAATTAAGCATACAGTAACCATGAGAAAAGCGATAATGATAATCGCTGCCATGCTCACCCTCTTCGGAGGGCGGGCAATGGCCCAGCGATGCCTCCCCGGAATGTCTGCCGTGGAAATCAAGGCTGATATGGCAGACGGTTTTTATACCGGCAACTCCCGCAACTGCGGTTATTCTTTCGGAGTGTTCTATTCAGTTTATAAGGGTAGTGCCAATATTTGGAGCTTTGGCGGCGAGTATCTCCAGACCTACAAGCCATACGGCGCGAAAGGTCGTATCCCGGTGGCTCAGTTCACAGGCGAGGTCGGCTACAATCTCCATCTGTTGAGCGACTATTCGCAGACCTTCCACCTATATGGCGGCGTGTCAGCTCTCGGTGGTTACGAAACAGTGAACTGGGGCAAGTCTGTGTTATCCGACGGTTCAACGCTCCATGACGGCGACAACTTTATCTATGGCGGTGCGCTGACATTACAGGCTGATTTCTACCTGTCAGACAGAATTGCCCTGACCGCAAATATCAAGGAACGATTCACCTTCGGTAGCGATGTGCAGATTTTTCACACCCAGTATGGTGTCGGTGTCAAATTTATAATCGAATAAACCTATGGGATTGATTGTTATAGACCTCGATATAAATAATCTTCCATTGGAGGATTTTATGAAGGCGATCGGCTATGAGCCGATAAAAAAGGACGGCAACCTTCTGATATACAATGCTCCGTATTCTGTCGGTGGCAATGCTACTATGGTGGTGGACACCGAAAAGAATGGCTGGTATGACAGCAAAGAACCCGAAAAATACTACGGCGGCATTTATGATCTCGCTTACGAGTTGACCGGGAGCTGCAACCGCTCCGAGTTGAACCTATACATCGCCACACATATGAAGGATTTTAAGGAGTTCAAGACTTACGAAGTGACCGTCAACGGCGATGAAGCCGAGGGTGATGTGACGGCTACGCCCGTCAGCAGACCGGAACAGCCTAAGCAACAGCCGCCAAAACCCAAACGCAAAATGCGCTTTTAGCCTATGGATATAGATGCTATCAAGGGAATATCCCTCGTGGATTTCCTGCACCACCTCGGCTATGAGCCGACTGGGCGCGACAGCAAAGGTCTGTGGTTTTATGCCCCGTACCGCAACGAGAGAAAGCCATCGTTTCATGTCAATCCTCGGAAAAATGTATGGTTCGATTTTGGTAGCGGAGCCGGAGGCGACATCTTCACCCTTGCCGGAGAACTGTGCGACACGACCGACTTCATCAGACAGGCGGAGTACATCGCCGAAAAGATGCGGATGCCGGTATCACAGCCTTACAAGCCGGAGCCATTCATTGAGCAGCCGACCTTTGAGGACGTGAAAATCTCCAAATTGGTATCGCCGGCATTACTGCGTTACCTCGCAAACCGTGGCATACCTGCCGACATAGCACAACGATATTGTGTGCAGGTGGATTATAAATTGCATGGCAAAAACTATTATGCCATCGGTTTTGAGAACAGCGCACACGGATTTGAGTTGCGAAACAGCTTCTTCAAAGGAAGTTATCCGCCAAAGCATATCACCCATATCGCCAACAGCAACGCCCGGTGTAATGTATTCGAGGGCTTCATCGACTTTCTTTCGGCGGAACGCCTCGGATTGAATGACGGCAATGACAGTGTTGTGCTTAACTCCGTGGCGAATGTCGGCAAAGCAATCCCGACTTTGGCGGAATACCCGCTGATACTGTGCTATCTTGACAACGATACCGCCGGGCGTGCCGCAGTAGCCAGACTGCGCCGCGAGTTCGGCGACAGGGTGAGCGACAAATCCGCACGCTATCCCGACCACAAGGATCTGAACGATTACCTACAATCGCTCAACCCCAAGAAATCAACAAAACTAAAATTCTAAACAGACACAAAAATGAAAAAGACAAATAAAAATTCATTTGGCGTTATCGCCATTCTCTCCCTTGTAATCGCTGCCGTATGCAGCCTCACATCCTGCTCCGACGACCTTGATGTGCAGCAGTCCTATCCCTTCACGGTGGAGGTGATGCCATACGCTGACAAGATTGCCAAAGGGCAGACCATCGAACTGCGCTTCGAGATAAAGCCCGAAGGCAACTATGCCAACACCCTCTATACCATCCGCTACTTCCAGTATGACGGCGAAGGCTCGCTCAAACTCGTTGACGGCCCGGTGCTGGTCAACAACGACCGTGTGCTTCTTGAAAGTAAAACGTTCAGACTGAATTACACCGCCAAAAGTGACGAAGCCCACAAATTCCTCGTGGTCGTGGAAGATGTATGTTGTCCATTACATAAATC
>NZ_CAJMXD010000084.1:0-9268 GCF_905219685.1 Barnesiella sp. CU968 | reverse complement strand
CAATGCTGCTAATGCGAATGATGAGAGTTTTAGTTTCATGAAATAGATTAATTTATTAAAATCTGACAAATATAATATATCCCGGACATATTTCAAAATTAAAGATGCAATGGTTTCACAATGGTTGCTGATTTCTCACCGAAAACGCTCAAATTCCGAACGTGAGAAGGAGTGCGGTCTTTCATATGTTTCACGGAATTCGATGCCGAACGGGTCTGTCCAGGATATCTCAAGAGGGGAGTCGGGAGAGGATGTGTGAACTTTGAACATGCGGTATGCCTGCATCTTTGTGTTTTTGTTATATCTGTTAAGCCAGGTGGACCGCTGGATCATTGCAGTGACCGTGTAGGCGGGATTCTCGCCCATAAACATCTCGGCAGTTAACTCTTTGCCGTTTTCTTTTATAGTCAGTTTGCCGAGGGGGTCATAGGACCAGACGCAGACATAAACAGTGTTTTCCGGTTCTTTGTCGTAGTCGGTTGCTTGAGGATAAAGTTTCTTGTATGCCTGATACTCACCGTCTGTTGCCAGATATTCCTTTACTTTGTTGAGGTCGAATGCCATGAACTGCCGTTCCGGTTCGAAGTCCCATGCCGAGTAGTGCCATCTTATGTCATTTCCGTCAATGGTGAATACTTCGTAACCACCAGGAATGCCGTCTGTGCCGATGCTCTTGCAGCCCATTGCCGATGTCCACCATGTAGAACCCGACGCGGATGTGATATTATGGTCAACAATGTTCTTTTCAGGCATACGTGTGAGCATCTGGCGGTGTGAGTGTCCGGTCAGCGTATGAATTTCCTTATAAGGGGCAAGAATGTCAAGGAGTGTTTCCGCGCTCTCCTTTTCGAGTCTGTATTCCACTTCATCGGTCACTCCCTTATATTTCACGAGAGGACAGTGCATGGCGATGACTATCGGAGTCTCTGGAGAAATATCGAAAAGATCCTTGCGCAACCAGTCGAACTGTTCGGGAGATATTCTTTCAAGAAAATTGCGTTTCCCGGCAATCCCTTCTGTCTTCTCCTTTTCCGTGGATTCGTTCCTGTATATTATGTTGTCAAGAAATATATAGTGCACATCGCCAGCGTCGAAAGAGAAATATCGCGGGCCGAAAGCCTTCATAAAAGGTTTTGCTGCCTCCAGATCCATGTCTTTGTCAGCTTCCCAGACCTCACCTCCATTGTTATCGTGGTTGCCCATGATGTTGTATAGAGGAACCGGATATGAGACGCGGTTGAATGTGTCGCGCAGATGCGAAACAGGGAAATCATTGACATACCAGAACTCGTCCCAGCTACCGTCTCCGAGATGGAATGAAAAGACTGTATAACCTTTCGCTTCAAGATCTTTGACCTCTTTACGGATTCTGTCCATATATTCTGAAGAGAAAGTCGCCACATCGTTTCGCTGGTTGGCTAAATGCAGATCAGTCATCACTAATATGGCATGTTTTGAATCATTACGTTTTTTCAGACGGAAATCAAGTCGTTCCGGAGTTGCCGGTGTCTCTGTGAAATCTGCCCAGTATTGTGGTATTGCGTCATCTCTCCATGCCTCATAACCGGAAGGGACCGAGATGAACACCTGAGGATTCTTTTTCTTTGATTTCAGATAGTATGCACCATTCTTATCTGTCTTTGTCACTTCGTATCCATCGGAAACCTTAATCCCTGCAACCGGTTGTCCGTCGCATTCGACAGTGCCTGATACTGTCACCCCTTTGGCGGGTTTCACCGGAAGCGAAGATTTGAAAGCAGATTGAGCGTAAGTGAGTTGTGACACAGCGGTCAGTGTCATTGCCGCGACTGTGAGTTTTAATGGATTCATGTCAGTTAAGTTATGGATTAATAATATGTATGGATTGTGCATCGTAAAATACGGATTCCTGTCAGACACCGTTTATGTTCAGGACCGTGATTATTTGCGACCGAAGTCAGCCGGAACCTCGCCCCATCGTTCTGTCTGCCACTTCAGGATGCGGGTTGAATAATGATGGGTATTGAGCCAGGACAGAGCCCGTTCCATCATTTTGAAGCATTTTTCGTTAGCCGGTTCCCGTGTCAGCTGTGTCTTTATCTTCCGGTTTCTTACCCATGCCATGCCGGTTACGGAGTCGCTGTATATGGTATGGCTTTCTCCCGTCTGCTGCATCAAAGCCAGAGCATGGACAATAGCGAGGAACTCGCCGATATTGTTGGTGGACTTCTCAAAAGGTCCTACGCGGAAAAGTTCTCGCCCTGACATCAGTTCGACACCTCTGTATTCCATTCTGCCCGGGTTTCCGAGACATGAAGCGTCTACAGCCCACCCGTTCAGGTCAATTTCCGGAAAAGAAAAGTAATCAGGTTTGCCGCTTGCCGGAATATTCGATCTTGAGGAATTGAGAAGAATATTGCCAAGGTCTTTTTTGTCTTCTCTTACTTCCGAACGTCTGTATGCCTCGGCTGCCGCTTGCGGGGAGTCATAGCTTTTGAACATCGCGCCAGGAAAATTGTCAACCTGCTCCATCGCATCGTCAAGGTTGTCATAAACGCCGGGTACGCGTCCTTTCCATACAACATAATATCTTTTATTGTAATTTGCCATAAAAAGGGATTTAAGAGGACGAGACGGTACTTTGTCAGGATTCCGGTGTCTCCTCGCGGTAATTGTAATTCCGGCGTAAAATGTCAAAAGCTTCCGGATTGGCGCGCAGAGCATCCGTGTCGCACGCAGGATCGTATGATTGCAAAATGGCGTCGACATTGATTCTTTCGGGGAATACATAAGCCGGAGCGAGTCCGCTTTTGTCGGTCTCGAAACCGAAAAATCTGTCGATTTCTTCCAGAACCATGCGCGTTGCACGCTCTTTTCCCTGTCGGGAATAGCCGGCGATGTGGAAAGTCGCGATGTCGGAAAGCGATAGAAGTTCTCTGTTTATTGCCGGTTCTCCTTCCCAGGTGTCGATAACAGCAGTTATCTTACCGGCACGCAATGCGGGAAGCGCAGCCTCGGTGTCAAGAACAGCGCCACGTGCCGCATTGATGAGTATCGCGCCATGTTTCATCCGTTCTATTTCGTGATCGGAGATCAGATGAAAAGAGGGATGTCTGCCGGTTTTTGTAAGCGGAGTGTGTAGAGTGACCGCATCGCTTTCTCCGAGCAGAGTGTCAAGAGAGACATACTCACCCGGCATGCCTGCCTCCTGTCTGGGAGGGTCGCATATCAGAACCCGTGCGCCAAGAAGTTTTCCCCAGTGCGCCACAATCGAGCCGACGTTTCCGCAACCTGCTATGCCGATTGTGTCGGAGGCAGGATTGAATCCTTTTCTAAGGAGAGAGGACCAGACATATTGCGCAACAGCAGGGGCATTGCATCCGGGACAGTTTGCAACCTTGATTCCTGCTCTTTCACACCACGGAATGTCAATCTGATCCATGCCGATCGTAGCTGTTGCTATCATCCTTACAGAACTGTCTGAGAGCAGCGAGCTGTCGCAGCGCGTGCGTGTACGTATTATCAGAGCGTCTGCGTCACGCACATTGTCGGGGTTGAAGTCGAACTGGTCAACGTATTCCACTCTTGCGAATGGTTCAAGACGTCCCCCAATGTATGGTATGTTGTCGTCTATCAGAATCTTTGGTTTCATGCCGGTAGATAAAATCCAGTTTCCATCAATACATNTGATGCGATATACAGCATCACGAAGAAAAATATGAAGGTATGTGTATGTCGCACCTGACGAAGCGCAAAGAGGTTCGCCAGCTGGACACCAGCAACGAGATATACTGTTGCCATGTATACCTGTATGTTGTCTACATCACAGACAATGCTTATGGCGGAGGCTATGCCGAGAATGATTATCGAATTGTTGAGCAGTCGTCTGCGGGTGTTGCCGGCATAGAGCTTCACGGCATTGTATAGGGCGAGCATTGTGCTCAGTATAATCGTTACCGCACAATTGAGCAAGCCTACGAATATTGTCTGTTTGCTTCCGAATCCGTCAAAGAGATTGGTGAACGTGGGCATGGAGAATGAATCCAAAGGAATAAGTCCAATTCCGATTCCAATCCAGTACGGAGCAACGACCCCCATGATATATGCCAGCAGACTCTTGATGTTCATGCATTTAAGAACCATCGCGATAATCAGATAAGCTGGGATGAAGAAAACAAACGCATATTGGAACATAGATCCCAGAGCCAGAATCGAGCCTACGATAAACATCTGCTGGGTGCTCTTGTTCGACCGGTAACAGCCGAAAAGGAAATGCAGACATGCGAAGTTGGCTCCCATAAGGATGACTGAAGATGTCAGCACGCTGTCAATCCAGGGGTTTGAGCCGCAAAGGAATATAAATGCCGCTGGTAAAACAGTGTCGCTGCTGCTTATGAAATTGTATGTCTTATTGAAGAGATGCAGCGACAGACCGAGAATGAGAATCAGTCCAAGGTTTACAATCCATGAAACAAGCGGGTTTATAGTCCATAGGTTCGGTGATGGGAAACATATTCCCAATTCACCCTCCAGCCTTTGCGGCGTGCCTATAAAGAACTCGATCGCACTCATGGCGCAGGCGAGCATTATCGCAAGCATAAGACCTTTGTTGCCTATCATTCCTGATCTCATATCCCAGACTTGGTTTTAGAAGCTGTTTAATAATTATTCATCAGTTTCCGCAGCGGGTTTTCTACGTGAACGCAGTTTGTATTCTGAAAAGCGGTATGTATCGCTCTCTGGAATGCTCGGACCTTTTCCACTTGTCTCTACAGCCGGTCTCGGTTTGCGTTCATAGGGTTTTCTGTCACGGTCGAACGGTTTTCTGTCGCGGTCAAAAGGTTTTCTGTCACGGTCGAACGGCTTGTTTCCCGATTTCTCGAATTTACGTTCACCATGGAAACGGTCTTTTGCCTCGAATATCGGTTTCCTGTCATCGAAGCTGTTCTCTTCGAATGCTTTGCGGTCAGAGAATCTTTTATCTCGATCAAAAGGTTTGCGGTCTTTCGAGAATTTACGGTCGCCACCCTTTGCCGGCTTACGGTCNTTATGCCNGAATTTTTTAGTCTCTTTCTTCCAGTCATCGTCCGATATATGTTTCATTTTCCGTGGACGGCGCTGTTCTTCGGCTTCCTCATCGGAGAGTTTGCCCAGAGAACCGCCTTCGGCACGGAAGGAGTCATATCTGCCGTCAAACAATACATATTCGCGCAATGAGCATTCGAGGCTTCCGTTGAGAAGCGGTATCTTGATGGTTGGTTTTAGACCTATATTGCCGAATTCTTCTTTGTCCGGACCGATAATCCAGGCGTTCCATCCTGAGAAATTCTTTTTGAGAGCGGTGCCGATACCTTTGTAAAGGGCAGTGAGATCATCCGGTTTAAGTCGTTCGCCATAAGGCGGATTCATCACAATGATGCCAGGTTCGGGATTTTCGGTCCATTCGCTCATCTGGCGACATGTGATTTCCACCATATCGTCCACCTTTGCCTCGCGCACATTCTTGCGGGCAATAGCCACGGCTTCCGCATCCATGTCGCCTCCATATATCTTGCAGGCAAATTCCTTTTCCGCGCTGTCATCGTTGTATATCTCCTCGAAAAGTTCTTTGTCGAAATCGGGCCATTTCTCAAATGCGAACTGCTGCCGGAATATTCCCGGATTTATGTTGGCAGCAATCAGGGCCGCCTCAATAAGGAAAGTTCCAGAACCGCACATAGGGTCAACGAAATTGCTTTCTCCTCTCCATCCGGTTTTCATTATGATTCCTGCGGCAAGAACCTCATTAATGGGCGCGGCTGTCTGTTCAACCCTGTAACCTCTTTTTGAGAGCGGCTCGCCGCTTGAGTCAAGCGAGATTGTGATACGGTCTTCAAAGATATGCACATTGAGCATAAGGTCGGCACCCGCTACACGTATCGATGGTCTTTCGCCGTATTTGTCACGGAAGTGGTCGACTATGCCGTCTTTCACGCGGTATGTGACATATTTCGAATGAGAGAACTCATCGCTGTTGACAGTGGAATCGATGGAGAATGTGGTCTGAGGTGTCATGTATTTCTCCCACTCTATGTCGCGGACAATATCATAAAGCTCGTCAGGATCCGAAGCTGTGAATTTTTCAATAGGCTTGAGGATGCGCAGAGCGGTGCGGCAACACAAGTTGGCGCGATACATAGTCTCGAGATCACCCTCGAAGCTGACCATTCTGCGTCCCATCTCAACGTTTTCCGCGCCGAGAGATATCAATTCGTCACGCAAGACATCTTCCAAACCTTGAAATGTCTTTGCGACCATCTGAAATTTTTGTTCAGTCATATTATGTTTCCTTGGGAGTTTTTATTAAAATGTAATTGGAGTGGCACCTCGGTCTTGCTCGCTGGATTCCGGTTGTCGGGGCGTTTTGTCCGGTTGCCCGATCTTGTTCAGTTCCTCTTTGAAAGCAGGTGAGCGGTTGAATGCCTTGTGGCTCTCAAGCATTGAAATCACATCGAGATCATCGAACTGTGAGGGTTTCAGAACTACGTAACGGGTTTCGTCCGAAGCTCTGTAATGTTCCTTGATCTTTTCAGAACCGTATATCGTGCTCATTGTATCCTGAGCTTCCTTCTGCTTTATTTTTTCCTTGAGTGCTTCCTCTCCGGTAGGTTGCTTGTCATTAGCATGAAAGATAATGCCTTCGTCATCGTCTTTCTTCACAGGACTGTCTCCCGCTTCTTTCAAAGTCATGTCGAATCCAGATGCAAGGACGGTAATCTTGACCTTGTCGCCCATCTCCGGATTATCCCCGATACCCCATTTCACATCGATTGTGGGTGGAAGCTGCGAGGTGAATTGATATATTTCCGACACTTCCTGGGTTTTGAGCGGGTTGGGGGAGTCTTTCCAGCATACAAACTTGAATAAAATGCGTTTTGACGAATATATGTCGTGTGTCTTGAGAAGTGGAGAATGAAGAGCCTTGTTGATCGCATCCGATATTCTATGCTCACCTTCCCCTTCCGCCGTTGATATTATCGCAGTGCCGGCACCTTTCAGTGTCGTTTTCACATCCTGGAAATCGACATTCACATAGCAAGGTTCGGAGATGATTTCGGAAATGCTTCGTGCCGCGTTGGCAAGTGTGTCGTCTGCTTTGCCGAAAGCATTGAAGAAATTCCAATCTTTATATAGATCAATAAGATTTTCGTTATTGATTACAAGAAGGGCATCGACATGTTTCTTCATTTCTTTTGCACCCTCGATTGCCTTCAGAATCTTTTTCTCCCCTTCGAAGAAGAAGGGAACCGTAACTATACCGATGGTCAGCATTCCAGCTTCTTTGGCGATCTCCGCCACAACCGGAGCGGCGCCTGTTCCGGTTCCTCCTCCCATTCCCGCTGTGATAAAGACCATTTCGGTCTTGTCNTCAAAAAGCTCACGGATCTTGTCGGTAGATGCTTCGGCGCATTGTCTTCCGACTTCAGGGACGTTCCCGGCTCCGAGTCCGTTTGTTATTGCCTCTCCTATGAGCAGTTTATTGGGAACCGGAGATTTTTCAAGATGCTGTGCATCCGTGTTGCATACCACAAAGTTCACGTGGGGAATATTCTGGGCATACATATAATTGACAGCATTGCTGCCGCCACCGCCGACACCAATAACTTTTATGATGGCATCGTTTGCGTCTTTTACGAATCCCGATTCATCCGTAAGATCGCGGAAATCGGGGGTCATTATATCGGTATTCATCTGAATCTAATCTGCTAATCGTTTTCGCTTCATTAAATGGAATAAGGTTTCATGTCAGTCAAGAGGATCAGAATCATCTTCTGCGTTACCGAACATGGAAGATACCCATCCGGTTATTTTGCCTCCCCATCCTCCACTTTTGTTACGATGCGTTTTTTTTGTCTCCACTTCCGGTTCGGGACCTGTTTCAGTGTTTGCATCGCCTGTCACAGGCACTCTTTCCTGTGCGGGACGTTCAAGACATTCCGCTTCATTGCCTGTGGCTCCGGCATAGAGCACACTCGCTACATCGATTATCTCGCCTGAGCTTATTTTCGTGTCTTCAAGGATGATATATTGCGGCAGCGTGCCTCTTCTTACATTTAGACTGCTCTTGTTGGAGAGGAGGTCGAGCATTCCGTTGAGTTTGGAGGCTCCTCCAATCACCACAATGCCTCCGGGGAGGTCGCTGTCTTTCAATTCGGCATACTGAATCTGTTTCAGGATATTGACCACTATCTCTTCCGAACGTGCCACTATTATGTTTGACACATCCGCATCGCGTATGCCGTTGTAATTAAGTGTGGAGACTGTTTCTTTCGGGATTGCGTTTCCGGAAGTTATCTTTATCTCCTCCGCCCGCTCCTCAAGAATATTGAGCGATGTGAGGTCGCGGGTGATGTTGCGGCCGCCAAGCGGCAGCGTTGCGAAATATACGAGATGGCCGTTTGTATAGATTGAGACAGTAGTCGTCTCTCCTCCCATATCCACAAGCATGCATCCCAGTCTTTTCTCTTCCGCGCTTAAAATCAGTTGTCCTGAGGCAAGTGCGGTTACTACTATACCTTTTATCGATTTGCCGAGCTTGTCCTGCACGGTACGTATAAGGTTGTTCTTGATTTCAGGGCGGCATACAACAAGGTCATATTCCGCGCTGATGCTGTCTCCCACGGCACCTTTGGGAGATGTGGTTTCAAGCCGTCCTACAGTATATGACCGCGGAACTGCATCCATAACCTCAAGCGAGGAGTCTATTGCCGTAGATCTTGCCTGCTGCAGAAGACGTGTGATAATGTCATCGGTAATCTCAGTGTCATCGGGAAGATTGATTGAGACGCGAGTGGGTATGGAGCGGAGCGACAATCCTGACAGACCTACGAACAGACCTGTTATCCGTCTCGGTGCCACAGCCGGTTTGCGCTCCAGCAGACTTAATATCCGCGATATTCTCATGGATGTCTCTTCAAGATTCCGGATAACCCCATAGCGCACGCTTTCAACCCCTTTCTCCTGTTCGGAAGCTATGATGCAGAGCTGACCGTCTGGGCGAACCTTGCCCACGACAGCCACAATCTTCGAGCTGCTTATCTCAATAGCAGCGACATATCTATCTTCGGTCATTGCCTGTTTGTTCGTTTTTTCAGTTTTCGTTTTTCTGCGGCTGGTCGGAGATATCGGGAAGGGTGTGCTCCTCCATATCGAAATCATCCATATAGTCTTCGCTATGCTGCAGTTTTTTCTTGTCTCTCCTTGTTGCCACTATCTGGTCTCTGAATTTCACAGACACGGTGTCATATGC